>NZ_JALEXO010000270.1 GCF_022780145.1 Intestinibacter sp. | reverse complement strand
ATAAAATTAAAGCATATATAGTGGACAATTTAAAACTGAAAATCAATGATTTTATAGAGGAGAGTACCAAATAAATTTATTCTATTTGGTGCTCTTTTTTTGTGTATTCAACGTTAAATAAAGTTTACAAAAAATAGTAAAAAAATGTATTGACAATTTTTTGGGCGCGCCCTATAATCTAGTTATAAATATTGGGCACGCCTAAAAATGGAGGGAGATTTTTATGGAAAGGATATCTAAAGCGATTGCAAAACACAGTAAAATAATTTTACTAACAGCAATAATTTTATTAGTTCCATCAGTTTTTGGATTTATAAAAACTGATGTAAATTACGATATATTGAGTTATTTACCAAGTGATACATCGACAATGCAGGCAGAAAAGATTTTAAAAGATGAATTTGGATGTGGATCTGTAGCGATGTTGATTGTCGAAGATATGCAGGACAAAGATGTAGCTCAAATCAAAGACAAAGTAGCTAAATTAGATGGCGTTAAAAAGGCTCTTTGGGTTGATGATTTTGTAGATTTATCAGTTCCAAAGGAAATATTGCCAAAGGATATGACAGATTTACTTTATAGTGGTGACAAATCTACTATGATAATCGTAATGTTTAAAGAAGGAACTGCAACATTGACTACTCAAAATACAGTAGCACAAATTAGAAATATAGTAGATAAGCAAGGTTTCTTGGCTGGTTTAAGCGGTATTATAACAGATACTAAGGATTGTGCAGATGGTGAAATGCCATTATACGTAGTAATAGCAGCAGTACTTACTTTAATAGTTTTATTATTTACAATGGAATCTACAGTTGTACCATTTATCTTTTTATTAAGTATTGGTATGGCGGTACTATACAACTTCGGATCAAATATAATATTGGGAGAAATCTCATATATAACTAAAGCATTAGCAGCTGTATTACAGCTTGGGGTAACAATGGATTATTCGATTTTCTTGCTACACAGATATGATGAGGAATTACTTCAAACAGATGACAGGATTGAGGCAATGTCAAATGCGATACAAAATACCTTTACTTCAATAGTCGGTAGTTCAACTACTACTGTAGCAGGTTTCTTGGCACTTTGTGTTATGTCTTTAGGATTTGGTTTTGATATGGGTATTGTAATGGCAAAAGGTGTTATAATAGGAGTTTTATGTACAGTAACTGTTTTACCATCATTGATATTAATATTTGATAAACCAATACACAAATATACACATAAGACAATATTGCCGACATTTAATAGAACTTCTAATTTTATAGTTAAAAATTATAAAAAGTTAGCAGTATTGTTTATATTAATATTTATACCAGCATTTATAGGTAATAATAACGCAAAGGTTTATTATAATTTGGATGAATCTTTACCAGATGATTTTCCATCAATAATAGCAACTAATAAAATGAGAGACGATTACAACATGGAAAGTACAGATTTTATATTAGTAAGTGATCAGCTAGAACCTTATCAAATTACTTCTATGATTAAAGAGCTTGAAAAAGTAGATGGAGTAAACTCAGTAATAGGACTTGAAAAATATATAGGACCTGCAATAAGTCAAGAGATGATACCAGAGGATCTTTTGAGTGAATTAAAAACAGGTGGATATGAACAATTGATGTTAAATTCAGAATACAGAGCAGCAACAGATGAATGTAATGCTCAGTTGACAGAAATTGAAAATATAGTTTATAAATACGATAAAAGTGCTCTTGTAGGTGGTGAAGCTCCTCTTACAAAGGATATGATAAAATTTGCAGATTCTGACTTCAAGAGAGTAAGTGCGGTTTCAATAATAGCTATATTTGCAATAATAGCTATAGTATTCAAATCAGCATCTTTACCAGTCATATTAGTAGCTGCAATTGAATGTGCTATATTTGCAAACTTAGGTATACCTTATTATACAGGAAAGATAGAACCATTTATAGCATCTATAGTTTTAGGAACTATACAATTAGGAGCAACAGTCGATTATGCAATACTTATGACTTCTAGATTTAAAGAAGAGTTAGTTTATACAGATAATAAGTTTGAGGCTATGAAGTCATCAATACAACATTGTGCTGGTTCAATAATGACAAGTGCATTATCATTTTTCTCAGCTACTATAGGTGTAGGTGTTATTTCAAGACTAGAACTTATAAGTTCCCTATGTAGCTTGATGTCTAGGGGTGCAATAATAAGTATGTTTATGATTATATTCATATTACCAGGATTGTTACTTGTATTTGAACCTGTTATAAGAAAGACTAGTAAAGGCTTTGAAGAACCAAAAAAAGTAGTTAACCAATAGATTAGAATAATTAAATTATACAAATTTACAGAAAACCATTAAATAATGGGGGAGGCTTAATTATGAAAAATAAATCAATTGCTCTAGCAACAGTAGCATTAGTTGCAGCAAATAGTACATGTGCATTTGCCGCACAAACAGATAAAAAGGTAACTAAGGATGAAACAGTATATTCAATATTAGATGAAAATGGAGATGCAATGAAAAATATTGTTTCTGATTGGATAAAAAGTGATACATCTCTAGGAAGTATAAAAGATATAAGTAATCTACAAAATATAAGAAATATAAAAGGTGATGAACAACCTACTATAAGCGGAAATGATGTTAGATGGAATGTCAGCGGAGACGACCTATACTATCAAGGTGAAACAAATGAAAAATTACCAATAGATGTAAATATAAAATATGAATTAAATGGTAAGGAAGTAAATCCTAAAGAAGTAAAAGGTCAAAGTGGTAGCTTTAAAATAACTATAAAATTAAAAAATAATATAAAGAAGACTGTAACAATAGATGGAGAAAAGAGAATAATATATACTCCATTTTTAGCAGCTGGAGAAATCGCATTAAATAGAGATAATTTTAAAGATATAGAAACTAGTGCAGGTATAATGCTAGATGAAGGCAATAATGCATCTATAACGTTTGTATCATTGCCAGGATTTAGTGAATCATTAGATTTAAGCAAGGATATGAACGACTATCTAAACTTAAAGGATGAAATAGTTATAACAGGTAATACAACTGATTTTCAAGTTCCTACAATAATGTTCGCAGTTACTAGCGACATAACAGGAACATTAGAAGATATAGATGAAGATATGGACTTCGGTGAATTAAAAGATTCTCTAGATAAACTACAACAAGGTGGAGCAGACTTAGTAGACGGAGCAAAACAAGTTGCAGATGGAACTGAAACTCTTAATTCAAATTACAGTAAGTTTGATAATGGAGTAAAAACTCTAGATAGTGGTATGGGAACACTAAAAAATGGAGCAGATACTTTAGCAAATAGCTTGCCAACATTGAATAATGGAGCACTAAGCTTGACAAGTGGATTAAAACAAATAAACGATGGTCAACAAACTTTAAATTCAGGAATATCTGAATATACAAGTAGTGCAAGTAAGTTGGATGCAGCTTATGCACAAATAAATTCAGGCGTAAATTCATTAGACAATGGAATAAGCTCATTGAGTAGTGGAGCTAAAACACTTACAGATAACTTACCAACATTAGATAATGGAGCAAATTCTCTAAACAATGGACTTAAGGAGTTGAGCTCATCACAAACAAAATTTGCAAATGGCGTACAAAGCTATGTAAGTAATGCTAATAAATTAGATGAGTCATACGACAGTATAGATAGCGGTATAGCTTCTGCATATAGTGGAGCTAAGAGCTTAAACAGTGGCTTAAATCAATTGGGAGATGGAGTAGATAGCTTGATAAGCTCTACAGATAAGGTGGATTCATTAGCTGATTCAGTATCTCAAGTATCTTCAAAATTATCATCATCAGATAACAGCGAGCTAAAAGCTCAAATAGAAGCTCTAGCTCAAAAGGCAGCAGCAGATGGAGATAGTGAGCTTGCAGGTCAAATAGTTAAGTTAGGTCAAAGTCTACAAGAACAATCTAATGATTTAGATAAAGCAGCATCTAGTTTAGATCAAATAAGTGCTGGACTTAAAACTGTAGCATCTAAGCAAGAAGAAGGATTAAAATCAGTTAAAGGCGGTATAAATTCTGCTTCTGAAGGTGCATCTAGCTTGAAGTCAGGATTATCACAACTTAAAGAAGGTTCATCACAATTTAATTCTAAATTAGGTGAATTTGCAGGAGCTGGTGGTACTCTTAACGATTCTTCAAGTAAATTAGCAGCTGCTACAGATAGCGCATATGCAGGAAGTAAACAATTATCAGAAGGAACAGGTAAATTAGTATCAGGAGCAAGTGCTTTAACAGATGGAGTAGCTGAGCTTAAAAATGGTTCATCACAATTGGCAAGTGGTTCACAAACATTTGGAACAAAATTAAGCCAATTTGCAAATGCAGGAGGAGAATTAAAATCAGGAAGTAATACATTATCATCAGCTACAAATAGTGCATATGCAGGAAGCAAACAATTATCAGAAGGAACAGGAAAACTAGTATCAGGAGCAAGTACTTTGACAGATGGAGTAAATAAGCTTAAAAATGGTTCATCTGAATTGAGCACAAATTCTACAAAAATAAAAGATGGTATATCTACATTAGCAGATGGTACTGATAAATTATATGATGGAGCTGTCAAGTTAAAGGAAGATGGATTAGATGAATTAAAAGATCAAAGTGATGAATTAATAACAGAAATAGACAATGTAATGGATGTAAAAGATGAATTAGTAAATGCAGCAGAAGAATACAATAATTATTCAGGTATTGACGATAGTATGAATGGTAAAGTTAGATTTGTATTGAAGGTTCAAGAGTCAGAAGATAATACTCAAGAACAAAATACAGATAAAAAAGATACTCAAAATAACAAAGACAATACAGAAGAAAAACAAGGATTCTTTGGTTGGATAAAGGGATTATTTAATAAATAGAGATAATCAAGATAATAAAAATACAATATTTTTCTCAAGTACAATAGGAAATTGGAGATGATTTTATCATCTCTAATTTTTTGTGAATTATAAATATTTTATTGTAATTTATTATTTTTTAGATAAATATAGCGCATTTATTATACAAAGTATTTGAAATATAAAGCTTAATTTTATAAACAATAAAGAATTTTTATATAAAAAAAAATAATATTATTGACTATTGTAAATAATATTATTATAGTATAAATATGTAAATATAATGGAATAATTGTCTAAAAATATAATAATATGGAAAATAACTTAGATAATTATAGGATTAGGAGGGAAAGAATTTGATACAAAGTAATTTTACTATAATTGTAATTTTTGTATTATATCTAGTAATGATGCTGACAATTGGTCTTATGGCATATAAAAGAACTAGTAATACAGAAGATTACTTTTTAGGTGGAAGAAAATTAGGAAGCTGGGTAGTATCTCTTAGTGCACAGGCATCTGACATGAGTGGATGGATGCTAATGGGTCTACCAGGAGCTGCATATCTTGCAGGTTTAGAAGCGGGATGGATTGCAGTAGGATTGACAATAGGGACTTATTTTAACTGGAAATTAGTTGCTAAAAGACTTAGAAATTATACAGAAGTATGTAATGCAATAACAATCCCACAATTTTTAGGAAACAGATATAAAGATGATCAAAATATACTTAGAATTGTAAGTTCATTATTTATATTAATATTCTTCTTAGTATATACTGCATCTGCATTTGTTTCTGGAGGAAAATTATTCTCAACAGTATTTGGTATAGACTATACAGTAGCTCTATTAATATGTGCAGTAGTTGTTGTATCTTATACTTTTGCAGGTGGATTTTTCGCAGTATGCTGGACAGATTTAGTTCAAGGTATACTTATGTTTGTAGCTATAGTAATAGTTCCATGTGCTGCAGTAATTAGTATGGGAGGAATAGATGCTACATTAGCTAGAATTGAAGCTGTTAATGTAAATATGTTAAATCCATTTATAACACTAGATGGATCATCTATTGCACTTATAAGTGTAGTATCATCACTAGCTTGGGGGCTTGGATATTTTGGACAACCTCATATATTAGTTAGATTCATGGGTATAGATGATGCTAAAAGTATTAAAAAATCAAGAAGAATAGCTATGGTTTGGGTAATATTCTCTCTTGCTGCAGCAACTTTAGTTGGTATGCTAGGTAGAGTATTCTTAACTGAGGATTTAAGTAATACATCTGGAGAAACAGTTTATATATTAATGGTTATGAAAATATTCCCACTTATTATAGCAGGGGTATTCTTAGCAGCTATACTTGCAGCTGTAATGAGTACAGCAGATTCTCAACTTTTAGTTACAGCTTCAGCAATAACTGAAGATTTCTACAAGGCTAAATTTAGAAAAAATGCTAGCGATAGAGAATTAATGATGGTAAGCCGTCTGACTGTTATAGGAGTATCGATAATAGCCGTACTTATAGCTTTAAATCCAAATAATACAGTCCTAGGCCTTGTTGAAAATGCATGGGCAGGATTTGGGGCTACATTCGGTCCAATAATGATATTCTCTCTATTCTGGAAGAGAACTACTAAAAAAGGTGCAATCGCCGGTTTAGTAACTGGTGGAGTTACTGCTATAATATGGAGAAACTTAGGCACTATGTACGGTGGAATATTCAGCCTATATGAAATAGTTCCTGGATTTATATTATCAGCAATAGTAATTTATATAGTAAGTAAATTAGATAAAGAACCTTCAAAAGAAATTCAAGATGAATTCGATAAGGTTTATCAAATGAATCAAAATTGCTAATTTATTGAATTACAATTAAAAAAATAAGCATTTAAAAGCATTGTCATAGTTAGTTGTCTAATTTGACAGTGCTTTTTTATTATATATAAAATATCGATTGTGTTTGAGGGGTGATCGTATGAATTTAGGTTTTGATAAAAATGCAAAATATATTTTTGTAAAAGATAAGTATTTTGAAGAAGTTAAGAAAAGCCAAGGTAAGATTACATCTGTTGAAAAAAGCTTTGGGGCTAAATACGACAAAAAAAGAGTAAAGGTTGTAAATGAAAAAAGCGGAATAGTTGACAACCAATATTATGTAAGCTATTTATGGTGTGAAAAAATAGATTAATAAAAAATTGAGCGAGAGCTGGATTACGGCTCTCGCTTAATTTTTTTCTATATATGTTAATTTTTTCTCATATTAGATTTCATATTAGACATAGAATTATCAAAAAAATTGGCAATGAAATAAAATAGTATAAAAGTCACTATTAATACAATTATAAGCAATATTTCAGCCATATTAATGCCCCCTAACACAGAAAAATACTTTATCGACTAAAAAAGTAAGTGATTAAAATCTCTAAGATTTATATTAAAAATTTTATTTGTGATAATTCTAACAAAAATAATATTAAATTTGTGTTAACAAAAAAACATGAATATAAAGATTGTATAAAGATAAAAATATAAATAAAATCTTTATACAATCTTTATATTAAATGGATTTTATTTATATTTTCTTAATTTAGAATTTCATATAATAGTTATGATTGGAATTTTATGTAATGATTATAATCTAGTTAAATAATTAAAAATTATAAGATTAATTTATAATTTACAGGCGAGATTATTTGGAGGAATAATATGGATTTTTTTACTAATAAAATGAGTCAAATTTCACCAATGAAGAAAATTTTAGCTGGATATTGCTTGATAATATTAATAGGAGCTTTTTTGTTAATGTTGCCTATTGCTACTAGAACAGGTCAGAGAACGTCGTTTTTAGATTGCTTTTTTACAGCTACATCAGCTACTTGTGTTACAGGACTTATAAGATTTGATACATATACATACTGGTCTTTGTTTGGACAGATTGTAATTTTATGTTTAATACAAATCGGAGGTATTGGATTTGTAACATTTGCTATAAGTATAATTTGTATTACAGGTGCGAAAATAGGTATGAATTCTAGATATGCTATGCAGGAGTCAATTGCAGCGCCGCAAATGGGTGGTATTATTAGAATGACAAAATTTATAATTCGTGGAAGCTTTATATTAGAATTAGGTGGTGCTATACTTTTGAGCTTTTATTTTTGCCCTAGGTTAGGACCTTTAAAGGGTTTGTACTTTTCTATTTTTCATTCAATATCTGCATTTTGTAATGCTGGATTTGATCTTATGGGAAATTATACAAAGTTTTCATCTTTAACTAGTGTTTATGATAATTGGTATTTTAATATTATAATCATGGCACTTATAGTAATAGGCGGATTAGGTTTTTTTGTGTGGAAGGATTTAGTGGATAAGAAATTCAAATTTAAAAAATACAAACTACATACGAAAATAGTTGTGAGTGTAACTATTTTCTTAATTGTATCTGGTGGATTGCTTATATTTATTATTGAAAGCAACAATGTAGTTTTTGAAGGAAAAAGCTTGCCTGAAAAAATTTTAATGTCGCTTTTCCAATCAGTAACTACTAGAACAGCGGGATTTAATACTATGGATTTAGCATCTATGAAGGAATCTAGCTTATTTTTAATGATATGTCTTATGTTAATTGGGGGATCAACTGGCTCTACAGCTGGAGGTATAAAAACTACTACATTTGCCGTCTTGACATTGAGTATAATGACTACATTTAGAAGAAAAAAAGAAGTAGAGTGCTTTGGTAGAAGATTAGAGGAGAGCTCTTTGCAAGATGCTTCATGTGTATTTATGATGTATATAATACTTTGTGTTGTTTCATCTGTAATAATTTCGAGCATCGAAAATATACCTATGCTGACGTCTTTATTTGAGTGTGTATCGGCTATTGCTACAGTAGGATTAACTATAGGTATAACTCCTAAGGTATGTGTTTTATCTGAGTTTATATTGTCTATGCTGATGTTATTTGGTAGAGTTGGTTCTATTACTATATTATTGGCGTTTTCATCAAATAAAAAAATAAAAGTTTCAAAGTTGCCACATGAAAAAATAAAAATTGGTTAGAAAATATTAAGTATTAGATAATATTTTGGTTATAGAAAGAAGGTACTTTTATGAAATCTATTTTAGTAATAGGATTAGGTAGGTTTGGAAGACATATGTCACAAAAACTAATAGAAGAAGGTAATGAAGTATTTGCAATAGAGAGAGATGAGGAAATAGCAGATTCTTCTATAGATATAGTCAGCAATATCCAAATAGGAGATGCTAGAAATGAAATGTTTATAAAATCTATAGGAGTGAGAAACTTTGATATATGTGTAATAGCTATAGGAGATAATTTCCAAACTACTCTAGAAATCACAGTGCTGTTAAAGGATTTAGGTGCAAATTTTATAATAGCAAGAGCTAGTCGAGATGTTCATAAAAAACTTTTGCTTAGAAATGGTGCTGATTATGTAGTTTATGCTGAAAGAGATATAGCAGAAAAGCTTGCTATAAAATTTGGATCAAAAAACATATTTGATTACATAGAACTTAATGAAGAATACGGTATATATGAGATTGCTGTACCTAATTCGTGGAGAGGAAAAAGTATAATAGAAAAATCTATAAGAAATAAATACAATATAAGTATTTTGGCTACTAAACAAAATGGAAAGCTACATCCAATGATCGACCCAAATCATGTATTTTCAAGTGATGAAAGTTTGATGGTCATGGGACGACATAGTGATATAAAGCAACTTACAAAATAAATTTTATTAGTAAAAGAGACTTAATGGAAAACAAAATCTGCATTAAGTCTCTTTTAAAATATTTACTTGAATCCTAATTTGTGTAATAAAATGATTTTCTTTAAACTAAAAATTTAGAGTTATAATATATAATGAATTTATTTTTTTTAAGATTATTTGGGGAGGTATTAAAATGAGGTCAAATCCAGAAGACATATCGAAGAAAATAAAATATGAAGAAGATACTAAAAAAACTGGCAAATTAAAAATTTTTTTCGGATATGCAGCAGGAGTAGGTAAGACATATGCTATGCTTAAGGCCGCACATGATTTAAAAAATCAAGGGGTAGATGTTGTTGTAGGATATGTAGAAGCACACATGAATCCAGAGACAACAGCACTTTTAGATGGATTAGAACAAATAGAAAATTTAGAAATAGAGTATAAGGGAATTACATTAAAGGAATTTGATTTAGATGAAACCATAAAAAGACATCCAGGGGTTGTATTAGTCGATGAATTGGCGCATACAAATGCACAAGGGTGTAGACATATAAAGAGATATCAAGATATAGAGGAATTATTAAATGAGGGCATTGATGTATACTCAACAGTAAATGTTCAGCATATCGAGAGTTTAAATGATATAGTAAATTCTATCACAGGTATATCTGTAAATGAGAGAATACCAGATAGGGTATTTGACAATGCAAACCAAGTAGAACTTGTAGATATAGAACCCGAGGAATTAGTTGAAAGATTAAATCAAGGAAAAATATACAAAAAAGAATCGGCAGAAAGAGTGTTAAATAATTTCTTTACATTAGAAAATTTAAGATCGTTAAGGGCAATAGCACTTAGAAGAACGGCCGATAGAATAAATAAGATTTCTGAAAAATTTGGTGTAGGAGAAGGCTATTATTTTACAGAGGAACACATTTTAGTGTGTCTTTCCTCATCTCCATCAAATGCTAAAATTATAAGAACAGGAGCTCGAATGGCGACTGCATTTAATGGGAAATTTACAGCTATATATGTTGAAACAGAGCAAAATGAGAATTTAGATACAGAGGATAGATTGAGATTAAAAAGCAACATGAAGCTAGCAGAACAGCTTGGAGCTAAAATTGAAATAGTTTCTGGAGAAGACATTGCATTTCAAATAGCAGAATTTGCAAAATTAATGCATATATCTAAAATTGTTATGGGAAGAAGTAGTACTAAAAGAAAGGGAGCCTTCTCTAAGGCTTCTTTTGCAGATAAGCTTATAGCATATGCTCCTAATATAGATATATATATAATTCCAGATAGAAAATCAGAATATAAGAAAAAAATCAAAGATGAAAAAGAAAAAAATAATAATACAAATTTTGAAATTATATCTGTAAAGGACGTTTTAAAGAGTTTATTTATTTTACTTATTGCGACAGTAATTGGCTTCGGTTTTTATTCATTTGGAATAAGAGATGCGAATATAATAACAGTATATATTTTAGGAGTATTATTTACATCTATTGTTACAAATAGCATCCTTTGTTGTGTAATGTCGTCATTACTTAGTGTATTAATTTTTAATTTTTTATTTACAGAACCATTATATACGTTTAATGCATATGATTCAGATTATCCAATTACATTTTTGACAATGTTTATAGCAGCTATTTTGACTGGAAGTTTGGCATCAAAGATAAAAAAACAAGCTCAAATAGCTGTTCAATCAGCATATAGAACAAATGTATTGCTTGAAACAAACCAAATAATTCAACAGGCTAAAAATAGCGATGATATAATAAAATTTACTGTAAAACAACTTAGAAAATTGCTAAATAAAAGTGTTATATATTATAGTATTGATGAACAAAAGAATCTAGAGCCCAAAATATATTCTTTAGTAGATGGAGATAAACGAGAAGATTACGATAATCAAAAAGAGCGAGTTGTTGCGCAGTGGGTTTTTAAAAATAATAAACGTGCTGGTAAATCGACTAGTACTTTACAAGATGCAAACTGCATTTACTTGGCAGTTAGAAGTAGAGAAAAAGTATATGGTGTAATAGGTATATCACTAAAGTATAGTGAAATGGAAGCTTCTGAAAATGATTTAGTATTATCTATAATTGGAGAATGCGGTTTAGCTCTAGAAAAAGATCTATTTAGTAGAAAAAAAGAAGAAGAAACTATGAAGGCTGAAAAAGAAGAATTAAGGGCTAATTTGTTGAGATCAATATCACATGATTTAAGAACACCACTTACATCAATATTGGGAAATGCAGGTGTTTTAATAGATGATAATATAGTTTTAAATGAAGAGAAAAAGAAAAAATTATATAGCGATATTTACGATGATTCTATGTGGCTTTTAGAAATAGTAGAAAATATATTGGCTGTGACAAAGATTGAAGATAATTCTATGAATATAAACCTAGTTCCTGAAGTAGTAGAAGAGGTAATAGATGAATCGTTGAGACATTTAAATAGAAAGAGTAAAGAGCATGAAATTATCAAAAAGCCAATTGAAGACGTAATTTTGGCTAAAATGGATTCTAGACTGATTATACAGGTTATAGTAAATATAGTTGATAATGCTATCAAATATACTCCAGCTGGATCAAAGATAGTTGTTTCAGCCCAAAAGAAGGACAAAGACTATGTTATAATAAAGATTTCAGATAATGGAGAGGGCATAGCAGATAAGAGTAAAGAAAAAATATTTGATATGTTCTATAGTACGCATAACAAACACAGTAATATAGCAGATAGTAGAAGAGGGCTAGGCCTGGGGCTTGCTCTATGTAAATCTATTGTAAATGCTCATGGGGGAGAAATTGGTGTTTGTGACAATGAAGAAGAGGGAAGAGGAAGTGTATTTTATTTCACTTTAAAATTGCAGGAGGTCAATTTATATGAATAAACATAGTATATTAGTTATAGAAGATGATTTGGCGGTAAAAAATCTTATTACTACTGCTTTAGAAATGCAAAATTATAAATTTCATACAGCTGAAACGGGAAACCAAGGTTTAATGGAGATTTTATCTGGAAATCCAGATATAGTTTTATTAGATTTAGGGTTGCCAGATATAGATGGTATAGATATAATAAAAAAAATGCGTACATGGTCTAATAAACCTATCATAGTCATTAGTGCTAGAACTGAAGACAAAGATAAAATTGAAGCACTAGATGCGGGTGCAGATGATTACTTAACTAAACCATTTTCCGTAGAAGAGCTATTAGCTAGAGTAAGGGTTACATTTAGAAGATTAAATTATGTAAATAGCATTGTAGAATCTAGTTCAATATTTGTAAATGGAGATTTGAAAATTAATTATGCTCAGGGTTGTGCATATATGAATGACGAAGAGCTACATTTAACACCTATAGAATATAAATTATTATGTGTTCTCGCAAAAAATGTAGGAAAGGTACTGACTCATACATTTTTAATCAAAGAGGTATGGGGAAATACTTTAGGCAGTGATGTGACTTCACTTAGAGTTTTTATGGCAACTCTTAGAAAGAAAATTGAGATAGATACATCAAAGCCTAAATATATACAAACACATGTAGGCGTGGGATATAGAATGCTTAGAATTGAATAATTTTTTATAAAAAATTTATTAAAAAATGCAAAGTTAAAGAATATAAATTCTAGACTTTGCATTTTTTAGATTAATAGTAGAGATATTTTCTATTCTGTTAAACGACTACCCTCTAATTTAGATACAAATTTGTGGAATAATCTGTTGATTGGAGCTTTAAGGAATATATTTATAAGTATAGAGCTTATAAGAAATACAAATAATACGCATAAATCTATTCTTAAGTTAGGAAAATATATACCACCTATAGCCTCTCTCATCGCTGAAATACCATAAGTAAATGGTAAGAAAGGATACACAAAGTGGAAAAATTTTGGTGTTACTTGAATAGGAAAAGTACCACCAGATCCAGCAACTTGAAGAACTAATAAAATTACACTTATAGCTTTTCCTATATTTCCAAATAAAGATACTAGAGAATACACTATAAAGTTAAATACCATACTTACAAATAAACATATAAGTACAAATAAGAATGGATTATCCATCTTTACTTTGAGTATAAAAATATCACCTACACTTACTATAAGCGATTGAACAAGAGATAATGATAAGAAGGTAAGTCCTCTACCAAGATAAACTTGATAAGGTCTATAGGTATCAGCAAGGCTGTGATTATCGTCCATATCATTATGGGAAACATCAACCTCTGTAGTTAAAAGTGATGTCAATAGCAATATACCAACCCACAGAGCGAGAGTAGTATAAAAAGGTGTCATAGAAGCACCGTAATTAGTCATAGGGTATATAGTATGTTCAACTATATCTACAGGTGATTCTAAGAAACTGGCATTAGTCATAACATCATTTTTTAAGAAGTTTATAAGTTCCTTTGTATCTTCGCTATTGTTTATTTTATCTAAAGCATCTATAAAATCATTTAGTATAGTTTTTGCTTTAGGAATTTTTTCATTAGCAAGGTCGATTGTTTCTTGAGCATTTTCTGAAAATCCTGAGAGGCTAGATAATAAGCTTTTTACTTTAGGGATTTCGCTTTTTGCATTTTGTAATAGCTTACCGACATCCTCAGAAACTGTTATACCTTGAGAAAAAATATTATTTATAGGATTTTTAATAGATGAATCGTAGTTATTTAGTATTCCTGTTGTAATTGTATTGACATCATTTGCAACTGTAAGTAGCTTATTTAAGTTATCTAAAGAAGGTTGTTCATTTGCCTCAACTTGGTCTTTTATTTTACTTAAATAAGCAAGTGAAGTTTCTATTTTTGAATTTATGTTATTTAATTTACTTATAGTGTCATTTAAATCTTGATTATGAGATATATTATTTAATTTATTTAAAAACGAAACTAAACCGCTTGACATATTGTGTAAATTATTTAATTTCAGGGACAAATCGTCTATTAATTGTGGTGCATTTTCATAATTTGAATTTATAGCATCTATTAACGCTGTTACACTGTTAGAAGCAGATGATGACACACTATTTAAAGCTTGTAAATCTCTTTTTACTATAGGGCTTATCTGAGTTAAACTGCCTTGAGTATTTTGTAAGAAGCTGTTTACATTAGAAGATAGGTTTGATGTATTTGTAATAGTTTCTTCTATTAAAGGCATATTTTTATTTAAACTATCTATGATATCATTCATCTTGACTATAGATTCAGATGCATAATCAATAGTATTGTCAATTTTTGAAAACCTGTTTTGAACATCACGTAATGATGTTTCAATTTTTGTAAGCTTAGGCAATTCTTCTTGTAATTTTATACCTGTATCATTTAAAAATTTAAAAACTATTTCACCTATCGTTTTTATAAATGTCTGATTTATTTGCTCCTGGATAGATGAGGCGCCTTTAGCAGTTATTTTAGGTGCTATTGCATTTATTTTTTCGTTTACTGAATAAATTATTTGAGCTCTTTTAGTATCTTCAGATACAATTGATATTAAATCAGATGAGAAATTTTTAGGAATTTCGATTGTTGCGTAATATTTTCCACTTTCTAATCCTTTTTTTGCAGTATCTGAATTCACAAATCTCCATCCGAGAGCATCGTTATCTTTCAATTTTTTTATTAATTGGTCGCCGATATTGATGCTTTTATCAGCTAAGACGGCACCTGTATCGTTATTTACAACAGCAATAGGTACATTTTTAGTATTTCCGTATGGATCCCAAGATGCTAGTATATTAAACCAGGCATAAAGGGAAGGTAGAATGCAAAGTGCTATTATGACTATTAAAAGAGCAAAATTAGTGAAAATATCTTTTATATCTTCGTAAAAAATTTTTAAAACTTTTGACATTTTATCCTCCATAAAATATATTTTTCTTTATTTTGCTCTTTTTTGTATTTTCTATTAATAAAATAATTTTTAAATCAAAAAGCTATCTGTTACTTAATCAGATAGCTTTAATAGTAAATAGAAAAGTTTTTTAAAAACCTAATTCTTCTCCAACTAATACGATTTTAATTTTAGATACAGGTCTACTCATTCTAGTTATAACAACTTGGTTGCATATGCTTTCTGTTGATTTGCAGTTAGCACAAGAGCCCTTTAGATAGCAAGGAGTTTTAAGGTCCTTAAATCTTTGTATATTTATAGGTGCTGCTATATTTCTTGCTCTACTAACGGCGTCGTCAAGAGTTTTGCAGACTTTGTTGATTCCTACTATCATAACTACGCTTTTAGGGCCGTAGCATAGTGCAGCCACACGGTTACCGTTGCCGTCTATATTTACAAGTACACCGTCTTCAGTCATGGCGTTAGTACTCATTAAAAATGTGTCAGATAAAAGAGCTTGTCTCATTAAATCTACGCGTTCTTCAGGAGATTTTGCGGTATCTCTATCTATGACTTTGTAGTTTTTCTTTACATAATCAAGTAATCCGATTTCGTCAATTGAAACAGAACCACCCCATGAAACTACGTCTTCTTTTGGAATTAATTCAATAGCTTTTTTTAGAGCGTCTTCCTTTGTTTGACAGTAGTAAGCATCGAAGTGTCTTTTTTGTAGATTTTCTACTACCTTTGCTCCTAGTAAATCGTATCTAACTTCTTTTGGTGTATTTCTTCCCATTTGAACCCCTCCATTTTTACTT
>NZ_JALEXO010000262.1 GCF_022780145.1 Intestinibacter sp. | reverse complement strand
CCTACTCATTAAAATATAAATCAATTTCATCTAATAATAAATCCCTATCAAAATTTTTCTTTGAATATTCATATCCGTTATTTCCTAAAGTTCTTAACTTTTCTTTATCAAATAAAATCATTTGTTTTACTGCATCTGAAAATGCTACCTCATCACCTGTATCTACACATATACCACAATTAGCTTCTTCAATTATATTTTTTGTCTCACCTTGGGCTGATGCAATTATAGGCATTGCACAAGCTATATAGGATTGTAATTTTGCTGGAATAGTCATGCTGAATACTTTATTATCCTGCAAAGTTAATACAGCAACATCACTCAAAGCCATATACTGAGGTATCATTTGTGCAGGTTGTCTTTCTATAAAATTAAACATAGATTCTACATCTGATTTTTTAACTATATCTATTAAATTAGATTTAAATCTTCCATCTCCAATTATATTAAATACAATATTTTTAGATAAATCCTCTTTTTTTAATATGCAAGCTACCTTTGGTAAAATATCTAATCCCTGTGCATAACCTATGTTTCCTGTAAATATTAAGTTAAAATTAGGTTTTCCATTCTTCCCTATTGGAGGAATTTTATTTTTAATTTCTATATCAACATCTTCTTTATCAACAGGTTTATAAAATTCTTCTGCATATTGTGGCCAATACTTTAGCTTACTTTCATCTACATTTCTACTTTCAATTGCCTTTACCATACTATTTGATGTAGCAAATATTTTTGTAGAATTTGAATATATATAATCTACCATTTTGCCAATTAGGTTCAATATAAATTTATTTTTTATACCAGCAACAGATTCAACATTTTCTGGCCATAAATCTTGTATATATAAATAAAATGGTTTCTTCTTTCTTTTTGAATACCAAACACCTAACAAAGATTGTGTTATAGGAGATGTTTCAAAATTAAAAACATAATCTACATCTAATTTAGTAAATTTACTCCAAAAAAATCCTGATATTACGAAAGATAAGTAATTAAGAAATAGCATAATTACATTATTTCCCCTTGGAACAATTGGCAATCTTATGATTTTCATTCCTTTGTAGTCTTCCGTTCTTTTTTTATTAAGTCCATATCCATCATAAAATTTTCCCTGAGGATAATTTGGAATAGCTGTAACAACAGTTACATCATATCCTCGTTTTACCCATTGCTCAGATATATCATTTATTCTAAATTGCTCTGGGAAAAAACATTGTGATATAACTAAAATTCGTTTTTTCAATTTTTAATCTCCTTTTTATAAATTACAATTTTATTTTTAATCTATCGTTTAAGCCATACAGTTCTATTTACAATATCCGTATAACTTTGAATTATCTTAGCAACTTTTATAGATACATTTGTATCCACATAATCCTTTGCTAAAGGTATTTCTTGGTTATCCTCTCTCATAGAAGTAGATAGCTCTATAGCTTGTAAAATAGTATCTTCTTCTATTCCACCTATAATTATACTTCCATTATCTAAAACCTCTGGTCTCTCTGTAGATGTTCTAATCAACACTCCTGGAAATCCAAGTATCGAACTTTCTTCTGATAATGTTCCACTATCAGATAACACACAATAACTGTTCATCTGCAAATTATTGTAATCAAAGAACCCAAAAGGCTTCATATTAACAACTAAATCATGGAATTTAAAATTTCTCATCTTTATAAACTTTTCGCTTCTTGGATGAGTTGAATATATAACAGGCATTTTATATGTTTCAGCTATTTTATTTATAGCATTCATAAGTGCCATAAAGTTTTTTTCGTTGTCTATATTCTCTTCCCTATGTGCTGATAATAATATGTACTTACCTTTTTCTAAGTTAAGTCTCTCTAATACATCGCTGTTTTTTACCTTTTCCATATTATTTTTAAAAACTTCTGTCATAGGAGAGCCTGTCACAAATATTGTTTTTCCATCAATTCCTTCAGACAATAAATATCTTCTAGAATGTTCTGTGTACGTTAAGTTAATATCTGAAATATGATCTACAATTTTTCTATTTATA
>NZ_JALEXO010000311.1 GCF_022780145.1 Intestinibacter sp. | reverse complement strand
TGAGGCTGAAGCAATTATAAATAGTGATAGTTCTTATGAAAATGATAAGGTTTTAGTAATAGCCAAGGAAGGTTGGCAGCATGGAATAATAGGAATAGTAGCCTCTAAATTGACTGAGAAATATTATAAGCCTACTATATTGCTAACTATAGAGGATGGTATGGCTACAGGTTCTGCTAGATCGATAAAGGGATTTAGTATATTCGATACGCTTGTTGAATGTAAGGATTTGATGACTAAATTTGGAGGCCATGAACAAGCAGCAGGACTTTCTATGGATAGCAAAAATATAGAAGAGCTAAGACAAAGAGTAAATAAAATCGCCGATTACAATCTAACTCAAGAGGATATGATTGAAAATATAAAGGTAGAATATGAATTAGAGGAGCAACAAGTAAGCTTAGATTTAGTGGAAGAGCTTCATAAATTAGAGCCATTTGGCCTTAGCAATCCTACGCCTAGATTTATTATGAGGAATTTAGTGCTGGCTAATATAGGCTTTGTAGGGGCCGCAAAACAGCATTTAAAGATAACACTTCAAAAGGACTTTGTGTATGAAGCTATAGGATTTAATATGGCTTATCTTGCAGATGAGTTTACTAGAGGTGACAAGGTAGACGTATTGTTCCAGCTTGGCGAAAATAATTACAATAACAACAGAAAGGTTCAGCTGTTGCTTAAGGATATGAGGATTGCGCATCCAAAATCAGCTATAAAGGATTTTACATCTATAAAGCTATTTTCGAAAATAGTTCCTGAGGATGTGAACAATTTATATAAAATAAATTATAATTTAGAAAATAATAGAATAAAAGATGAAAATTTTGGACAAAATGAGATATCAAATAGTTTTGGTATGAAGGATATGGTAAATGGGGATATATTTCAATATTTCAAAGACGAGACTCTTGTTATTTGTAATACACTAAATGGGTTTTTTAGAGCGTATTCAGATTTGTCACTTATAGACGATGAGTTTGACGTAAATTTCGGAAAAATAACTAAAAATACGCATAAAATTAAACTTATATTTTCTCCCTATCTTGATAAATTGGATTTAAACATATATAATAATATTATTCTTTATGATTTTTTATATAATAAAGAAGAATATTCGTATTTATTAGATAATATTAAGCTAAATACTAATTTTGTGAAGTATTATGACAATAAAAATAAATTATATTTAAATAATATAATGGAGAATATAATACCTAACAGAAATGAATTTGTAGCTATATACAAATATTGTATTACAAATAAACACATTGAACTGACACTTAATAAAATAAAATCGACATTGGGAATAATGCCACTTAAGCTATTTGTTATATTAAGTGTATTTAGAGAGTTTAATTTATTAGATTATCAAATAAATGATACAGAAAATACTTTAATCATAGATTTTACGAAGAGTTCTATATCTAAGTTTAATTTAGATGAAAGTTTGATACTACAAAATATTGAACAATTAAGAAATAAGTACTTAGAAAGCTATTAGGAGGAGTCTAGAATGGATTTAAAGGAATGTGTAAGGGTTATTGAAGATTTCCCAAAAGAGGGAATCAGTTTTAAGGATATAACAACATTATTAAAAGATGGGAAAGCCTTAAAATATTCTATTGATAAAATAGTAGAGGATTTAAAAGACAAACAAATAGATATAGTAGTTGGTCCAGAAGCAAGAGGCTTCTTAATCGGTACACCAGTTGCATATGCTTTAGAAGCTGGATTTGTGCCTGTTAGAAAGCCAGGAAAATTGCCAGCAGAGGTTGAAAGATTTGAATACGATTTAGAATACGGTTCAAATATACTAGAAGTCCATAAGGATGCGATAAAGCCAGGACAAAGAGTGGCAATCGTCGATGATTTACTAGCTACAGGAGGAACAACTGAAGCTGCAATTAAATTAATAGAAAAATTAGGTGGAGAAGTTGTGTCAGCACAATTTTTAATAGAATTAGAGTTTTTAAATGGAAGAGATAAATTAAAAGGCTACCATGTTAATTCTCTAATTAAATACTAAAACAATAATAATAGTTGGTATATACCAACTATTTTCATATACATAAAAATATAAGATAAATTAGGTGGTAATATGTGTGACAAGGAATTGCAAGTTTATGATAAAGAATTGCAAGAAATTTTAGATAAAATTAAAGGGTATGCTCCAAATGCAGATGTGACACCCGTTGTAAAAGCATACAACTTAGCTAAATCTGCACATGAAGGAGTATTTAGAAGGTCAGGTGAGCCATATATAATTCACCCAATAGCTGTTGCAAATATATTAGCCGATCTAGAATTAGATATGGAGGTTATAGCAGCAGGTTTACTACACGATGTAGTAGAAGATACACCTTACACTTATGAAGACATCAAGGAAATGTTTGGAAAGGATATAGCTGACTTAGTAGATGGGGTTACCAAATTAGGTAAAATCAAGTATCAAACGAAGGAAGAATCTCAAGCTGAAAACCTTAGAAAAATGTTTTTAGCTATGGCTAAGGACATCAGAGTTATTTTGATTAAATTAGCAGATAGACTTCATAACATGAGAACTCTTAAATATATGCCAGAGGAAAAGGCAAAATACAAAGCAAAAGAAACACTGGAAATATACGGTGGAATTGCTCATAGAATAGGTATATCAAAGATTAAATGGGAATTAGAAGATTTGGCACTAAAATACATCGACCCAGAAGGTTATCAAGAGCTTGCTAACAAGATAACTAAAAAAAGAGATGAGAGACAGAAATATATAGATAAAATAGTAAAAATACTAGAAGATAAATTAAAAGAAGTAAATATAAATTGTGAGGTTTCTGGTAGACCGAAACATTTTTATAGCATCTATAAAAAGATGAAAAAGAAAAATAAAACATTTGAAGAAATTTATGATTTAACTGCTGTAAGAATAATAGTCGATACAGTAAAAGATTGTTATGGAGTTTTAGGAATGGTTCATACCATGTGGATTCCTATGCCGGGAAGATTTAAAGACTACATAGCTATGCCTAAACCAAATCTTTATCAATCTCTTCATACTACTGTAATAGGCCCTGATGGAGATCCAGTAGAAATTCAAATAAGAACTCATGAAATGCATGAGATAGCAGAAAATGGGATAGCAGCCCACTGGAAATACAAAGAAGGAATTACAGGAAATCATGATACTAAGATGGAACAAAAATTAAAATGGCTAAGACAAATGATGGAATGGGAAAAGGATGTAAAAGACCCACATGAGTTTTTAGATGCACTTAAAGAAGATGTATTTAATAGCCAGGTTTATGTATTCACACCAAGAGGAGATGTCATGGAATTACCAGCAGGTTCCACCCCAATAGATTTTGCATACAGAGTGCATACAAATGTAGGTAACAAGTGTACAGGTGCGAAAGTAAATGGAAAGATTGTTCCAATAAACTATAAATTACAAAATGGAGAAATAGTGGAAGTTATAACATCTGCAAACTCTCCAGGACCTAGCCGTGATTGGTTGAATATAGTACAGACACCAACTGCTAGAAATAGAATCAGACAATGGTTCAAAAAAGAAAAAAGAGAAGAAAATATTGAGCGAGGAACAGAAATACTAGAAAAAGAATTCAAACGCTACAATATTCCATACAATAATGCAAGCATTCAAAAATTCTTAGGACAAGTTGCGAAGAAATTCAACCAACCTAGCTTGGACGATTTGATTGCAACTATAGGATACGGTGGTATAGCTACATCACAAGTAATGCCTAAGGTAAGAGATTTCTACAACAAAGAAGTCAGCCGCCAAGAAAAAGAAAAACGAATGCAAGAAAAAGAAAATAAAATAAAGAGAAACTACGACGAACAAGAATACGCCAAAAAGAGAAAGAAAAAAGATAGCGGTATTACTGTAAAAGGATTAGACAATATATTAGTAAGATTTGCAAAATGCTGCAATCCACTTCCAGGAGATGATATAGTAGGATATATAACAAAAGGTAGAGGTGTCGCAGTTCACAGAAAGGATTGTACCAATATAAATTTAGATGACGAATTTATAAAAAACAGACTTGTCGAAGTCGAATGGAATAATCCTGAAAAGAGCAAATTCGAAGGTGAAATAAAGGTTATAGCAGTAGATAGAGTAGGTCTTTTAAACGATGTTATACATATTGTATCTATGGAAAAATTAAGTATGAATGGTGTAAATTGCAGAGTTTCAAAGGACAATACAGTCAATATAAGTATATTAGTTGAAGTTAACGATATAAATGAATTAAAACAACTTATGAAAAAAATAAGATCAATTCCAGGAGTTGATGAGGTTTCAAGAATGAGAAACTAATATTTACAAATTATATAAAATTTAGGAGGATGAGATGAGAGCTGTTGTTCAAAGAATATCATGTTCAAAGGTTACTGTAGATGAGAGAGTAACAGGAGAAGTAAAAAAAGGACTATTAGTTTTATTAGGTGTAACTCACGAAGATACATCTAAAGATGTAGATTATATGGTTGACAAGGTAGTAAATTTAAGAATATTTGAAGATGAAAACGACAAAATGAATTTATCTTTAAAGGATATAGATGGAGAAATAATGGCAGTATCTCAATTTACGCTTTATGGAGATTGTAGAAGAGGTAGAAGACCAAGTTTTACTGATGCTGCTAGACCTGAAGTAGCAAACCCTCTATACGAAGAATTTGTTGAAAAAATAAGAAAACAAGGGATAACTGTGGGAACTGGAGAATTTGGCGCTCATATGATGGTAGAGCTTGTAAATGATGGACCGGTTACAATTTTATTAGAATCTAAAAAAGCTTTCTAAGGAGGGGTTTTTATGATAATTGAAACAATTGAAGAAAGATTTATGGGTGAAAATACTTATATCCTTGGAGATGAAAAGACTAAAAAATGTGCAGTAATAGATCCAGGAGCAAGTATTATAGATATACTAAATGTAATTGAAAAGCATCAATTTACTGTAGAATATATAATATTAACTCATGGTCATGGCGATCATATATCACAAGCACCTGAAGTAAAAAGAAGAACAAATGCTAAAATAGTAGCTCATGTAAAAGAAGAAGAAGTATTGATAGATAGAGTGAAAAATTTAAGTTCACAGCTTCCAGGACCATTAGTTGAATTTGATGCAGATATATATGTAGATGAAGGCGATGTTATAGAGCTTGGAAGTCTTAAATTAAAAATTATACACACACCAGGCCACACAAAGGGTGGTATGAGTATAAAGGTAGGAGAAAATATATTCACAGGGGATACTTTATTCGCAGGAAGTATAGGAAGAACTGATTTTTATGGTGGAGATTACAAGCAAATTATGAAATCTTTGAGAAAATTAGCTAAATACGACGATAATGCAGTAGTATATCCTGGACATGGACCATCTTCTACAATTGGAGTAGAAAAGAGAGTTAATCCATATATGCAACAAATCTAAGTTTTTCCAGTACTGTTTTAGCTAATAAAAGCAGTACTGGTTTATTTTTTGCATTGTATTTAAATAACAGAAAAGGAGCTATTGAAAATGATAGGAATTGTTCTAAAAGGACATGATTATAAATACGAAGTAAGTGAGCTCGTAAAATTATTTACTTCTGATTTTAAATTTTTAGATGAAAAAGACTGCATGATGGTAATAGACAACAGTATTTTTTACCATGGAGATAAGGTTTTTTCAAAAACAGTTTACTGTGAAAATTACGAAGAAATACTTAGCAATGTAGACTATAGAGATCTAAGCGGTCTAGATGAGAGAGCTCGCAAGAAAACTATAAAAGAAACTATAAAAAGAAGTATGTTTAAAATACTTGAACAAAAATTCGAAGCAAACGTGCCTTGGGGTATACTTACAGGTATAAGACCTGTCAAGATTGTACATGCTCTATTAGACGAAGGAAAAGACGAAAATTTTATAAAATCAAAATTAGCTGAGGATTATTACATAAATAGTGATAAAATAGAATTAGCTTTAGATATTGCAAAAAGAGAGAGAAAATTTATTTACCCTGTGGACAAAAATACAGTATCATTATATGTAAGTATACCTTTTTGTCCAACAAGATGTTATTACTGCTCATTCCCAGCAAATTCTCTGAGCAAATACAGTGATTTGAAACCTTTATATGTAGAAAAATTACTTGAAGAGGTAAAGGGAGTTGCAAAATTACTTAGAGAAACAGGTAAAGAGGTCGAAACTCTATACATAGGAGGAGGAACTCCTACGACATTGACACCAGAGGAAATGGACAAATTGATAACTGGTTTATATGAAGAATTCGATTTAAGCAATATCAAAGAATTTACAGTAGAAGCAGGTAGACCTGATACAATAAATAGAGAAATTTTAGAAGTATTGAAAAAACACAATGTAACTAGAATAAGTATAAATCCACAGACTATGAATGACGAAACTCTAGAAAAAGTCGGCAGAAAACATACTGTAAATGATATAATTGAATGTTTTCAGTTGGCGAGAGAGCTAGGATTTGATAATATTAATATGGATATAATTTTAGGACTTGTAGATGAAGATTTAGAAATGGTAGAAAATACTCTAAAACAAATCGAAAAGCTTTCACCAGAGAGTCTAACTGTGCATACATTAGCAGTTAAGAGAACATCTAAATTAAAAGAACATATAGACGAATATAAATTGACTCAATTTGATGAAATGTCTAAGATGATAGATTTATCTATGGAATACGCTAAGAAGATGGGACTTAATCCATATTATATGTACAGACAAAAACACATGCTAGGAAACCTAGAAAACATAGGATACGCTAAGGAAGGCTATGAATGTATCTACAACATTCAAATGATGGAGGAACGCCAAAGTAACATAGCCTTAGGAGCAGGCTCAATTACAAAATTTGTATATATAGACGAAAATAGAATTGAAAGAGTAGAAAACGTCAAGAATCTAGAACAATATATTGATAGAGTTGACGAAATGATAAATAGAAAATATGAGGAGGTACAAAGAAATGTTAAGTAAAGCACCTAGAGGAACAAAGGATGTAACACCAAAGGATGTATATAAATGGCATTATGTAGAAAAGAAATTTAGAGAAATATGTGCATTATATGGATATGAAGAAATAAGAACTCCTATTTTTGAACACACAGAAGTATTTGCTAGAAGTGTTGGGGACACAACTGACGTAGTTCAAAAGGAAATGTACACTTTCACTGATAGAGGGGACAGACAATTAAGCTTAAAACCAGAAGGAACTGCTGGTGTTATAAGATCATTTATAGAAAATAAAATGTATGCAGATACACAACCTACAAAATTATACTATATAACTCCTTGCTTCAGATATGAAAGACCACAAGCAGGTAGACAAAGACAATTCCACCAATTTGGTATAGAAGTATTAGGTAGTGATGGACCATCAGTAGATGCTGAAGTTATATCACTTGCAGTACAATTCTTTAATGAATTAGGACTTAAAAACCTATCAGTTAATATAAACTCTGTAGGATGTCCTAAATGTAGAGAAGCATACAACAAAAAATTAAAAGAATACTTAGACAAAAAGACTGATGTATTATGTGAAACTTGTCTAGAAAGAAAAGACAAAAACCCAATGAGAGTTATAGACTGTAAAAACCCTCAATGTAAAGAAAACTTAAAAGACATACCATTTATGATAGATAATTTATGTGACGACTGTAAAGAACATTTCGAAACATTAAAGAAATACTTAACAGAAATGGGTATAGACTTTGTAGTTGATAAAACTATAGTTAGAGGATTAGACTACTATAGAAAAACTGCATTTGAAATAATCTCTAATGACATCGGAGCTCAAAGCACTGTTTGCGGTGGTGGTAGATACGATGGATTAGTTGAATTACTTGGAGGACCTAAGGATATAAGTGGTATAGGATTTGGTCTTGGAGTAGAAAGATTATTATTAACTCTGGAAAACAACAACATAGAAATAGATAATCCAAAATCAACTGATATATATATAGCAACTATAGGAGATGCAGCTAAAACTAGAAGCTTTAAGATAATAAGAGATTTAAGAGCTAATCATATAAGTGCTGATAACGATCACTTAAATAAGAGTATCAAAGCTCAATTCAAATACTCTGATAAGATAAATGCTAAATACACAGTTGTTATAGGTGATGATGAATTAGCTAACGATA
>NZ_JALEXO010000218.1 GCF_022780145.1 Intestinibacter sp. | reverse complement strand
TATAGATTTACCTCTATAAGTTATTTTATCGTTAGATGTTAAAAATAAATTTGTATTAGTAAAATAACGAGAAAATGCCACTTTACTAGTAGCTGTATCTTGCTCTTTAAATGAAATTGATTTAGTGCTTACAATTTCTCTTATGACTTCTTCGCTCATCGCTTTTCTTGCAAGCATAGCCATATCATATGGTGTTGTGTAGTGGTTTTCATCTGGCAAACCGTGTGGATTATTAAAGTGGGTATTTAATGCACCAGCTTTTTTTGCTTCTTCGTTCATCAAATTAGCAAAATCTTCGATTGAACCACTTACATATTTTGCTAAAACTTCAGCTGCATCGTTTGAAGAGTGAATTAATAAACCTTGTAATAATTCTTTGACTGTAAATATTTCACCCTTTTTCAAATACATACTAGATCCATCTACCATGGGATCTTCCTTAATCTCAACGGTGTCGTTTAAATTTTTTACATTTTTAACAACTAAATAAGCTGTCCATATTTTAGTTGTAGATGCTGGGAATACTCTAGAGTCGATATTTTTTCCACCTAGTACTTTTCCAGTTTCGTAGTCGATAACTACACCGTAATTAGCTTTTATATCAACGCTATCAACTGCTTCATCAGCAAAGGCTAAAATAGAAGAACTCATTATCATCATGGTTGTTAGTAGACACACTAGTAAGTATGATAACTTTTTTTTCATTTTTGACCTCCAATTTATAAACTTATATTTTAGTATATCATATTTTTGTCAATAATCCAAAATAAGGAGGGGTAAAAATGAAAAATAAGAGTAAAATAATAGCCTTTGTAGTTGTAATTTTAATATCTGTAGGAGGTTTGTTGTGCAAGGGATATTTTACAGATGAAATTTATGTGTTAAATGAAGAAGAAAATGCTGAAACGGATATTAAAGATGATGAAGCGTTGGAGGAAAATAATTCTAATGAAAATAAGATCGAGGATAAAGGTAAAGACGATAAAAATATATCAGTTAAGGAAATCACTGTCTATGTAAGTGGAGAAATAAATAATCCAGGTGTCGTTACATTGAAAAGTAATCAGAGATTATCAGATGCTGTGAAAATGCTTGGAGGTGTGACTAAAAAAGCTGATATGAATAATATAAATTTGGCGATTAAACTAGAAGATGAGATGCATTATATAATTCCTAAGAAGGGAGATAAAAGTAATGTTTCAAATCAAAATTTATCAAATAATACGACTAATATGACAAATCCAAGTACGAGCTTAGATAATCAAGGTAATAGTAGTACTAATGAGCAAAATAGTAAAATTAATATAAATACAGCAGGTATACAAGAACTAGATTCTATTCCAGGGGTTGGAGAGGCTACTGCTAATAAAATTTTGAGCTATAGAGAAGAAAATGGGAATTTTAAAAGTATAGAAGAGATTAAAAATGTAAATGGAATAGGCGATAAAAAGTATGAAAATATGAAAGATTTAATCTGTGTAGATTAATAAAAAAAGGAGATGTTTGAGCATCTCCGTTGTATTTTTTAATTTGCTAATTTAAAAGAATTGTCTGTTAAGTTTATTTTATCCTTTAAATTTGAAGTAGTGTATACCTTTTTATCTTTAGTTATAAATATAGCTTCTGTGTCGTCTATGCTTTCTATTAGTTTTAGACCTTTTTCTACTCCAAGTCCAAATGCAGTTGTAGATAGACCGTCTCCGATTAAAGATGACGATGATACTATAGTGACGCTACTTAGATTGTTGTCAAATGGATATCCAGTTGAAGGGTCTATCATATGGTGATAGATAACACCGTCTTTTTTTATGTATCTTTCGTATATACCAGATGTTACTACAGATTGATCTGATACGTTTATACTGCCTATAGAGTTTCCTCTTTCGTTTGTTGGGTCTTGTATTCCGACTTTAAATGGTGTATTTTTAGTTTTTTCACCTAATGTAAATACATTTCCACCTAGGTTTATTATTGCGCTTTCTACGTTTTCTTCTTTTAGATATTCGTATATTTTATCTGCTGCGTAACCCTTTGCTATACCGCCTAAGTCTATTTCCATATTTTCCTTTTCTAATTTAACAGATTTATTTTTTTCGTCTAGTGAGATATCTTTGTAATTTACGAGGGGCAATTTTTCTTCTATTTCTTTTGAGATTGGGACTCTTGCGTTATCAGTTCCAATTCCCCATAAATCTACAATAGGTCCTACCGTTATATCAAATACGCCATCTGATATGTCTGAAAAGTGTAGGGCGTTTTTTATTACGTAGAAGGTTTCGTCAGATACTTTTACGTATTCTTTGCCAGCGTTTTCGTTTATTTTGGACACTTCGCTGTATTCTCTCGTTTTTCCCATTGTATTGTCGATACTTAGTAAAATATCTCCGCATTTTTTTAAAATATCATTTGCCTCTGATTCTTTTATATTGTATAAAGTTATTTCACTTACAGTACCTAAATCGTAGTAAGTTTGACTATAATCTCCTTTATTAAAGTTGCCTCTAAATACATAGATGAAAAAACAAATAACAATAATTGCTACTATTAAAAAGGTAGATTTTTTTTTATTCATAGTGTTTCCTCCAAATAATTGTGATATATTAATTATAACATAAGAAAATATTAAGAGGAGTTTTTTTGTATGGTTAAATTAAACAATGATTGGGATGAACTGTTAAAGGACGAATTTAAAAAGGAATATTATTTAAATCTTAGAGAGTTTTTAAAAAAGGAGTATTCTACTAGAGTTATATATCCAAATATGTACAATATATTTGAAGCTTTAAAGCATACTTCCTTTAAGGATACAAAGGTTTTAATTTTAGGTCAGGATCCATATCACGGTGAAAATCAGGCACACGGGCTTGCTTTTTCAGTTCAAAAGGGAGTGAAAATACCTCCATCTCTTTTAAATATATATAAAGAATTACACGATGACTTAGGTTGTTATATTCCAAATAATGGATATTTGATACCTTGGTCAGATCAAGGCGTTTTACTTTTAAATACGGCTTTGACTGTAAGAGCGCATGAAGCGAATTCTCATAAAAATATTGGCTGGGAAATATTTACTGATGATATTATAAAGCTATTGAATACAAGAGAGGATCCAGTTATATTTGTACTTTGGGGAGCAAATGCAAGACGTAAAAAAGAGTTTATAGATGTAAGTAGACATTATGTACTAGAAGCGCCACATCCAAGTCCATTATCTGCAAGCAGAGGTTTCTTTGGATGTAAGCATTTTTCAAAGATAAATAAAATTTTAGAAGGTCTAGGAAAGGAGCCTATAGACTGGCAAATACCAAATATTTAAATTTTTAATTGAAAAATTATGAAAATAAAGTAGTTAATTGTAACAATTTATCGTAATATAGAATATTATGAATTAAAAGATTTATAATTTCATATATTATGAAGAGAAGGGATGTTTATGACAGTAAATGTAATAACTGCAAAACTAACTAAACAAATGTTGGACAATGGAAGATTTGGCTTGATAATAGATCTGAGAGATTACGATGAATTTTTACAAGGTCATTTACCAGGAGCTATAAATATTCCAATCAATGAGATACTAGATAGAATAAATGAAATTCAAAAATATAAAAGCTCAAAGGTTCTTTTATATTGTGAACATGGAATTCAAAGTATAAGTGCAGGAAAGGTATTGATTTTGAATGGATTTGATAAAGTATATAGTTTGGATAAAGGCTTAGGTTCATATAATTACGCTTTATATAATTAGATAGTTTATAGATAGTTAAATATACATTTTTAATCGAGAGGTATTACATCGATTTTGTAATATCTCTTTTTAATGCATAGAAAATATATGAAATGTAAAATTATAGCTTTAAAAAATATAAAAATTAAATTATAATATTGCGAAAGAAAAGTTTTAGGAGATTAAAAATATGAAAAAAGATTTTAAAATGAGAACAGGTCTAATTATTGGACAAGATGGTTTAGATAAATTGAAGAACTCAAATGTCATAGTATTTGGAGTAGGAGGAGTAGGCAGCTTTGCCTGTGAAGCCATAGTAAGAGCAGGAGTTGGAAATATAACTATAGTCGATTTTGACGATGTGGATATCACTAATATAAATAGACAAATACCAGCACTTCATTCTACAGTAGGAAAATTTAAAGTGGACGTAATGAAGGAAAGGCTTTTAGATATAAACCCAGATTTAAATATAAAAACAGTAAAAAAGGTGTACAACGCTGAAACAAGTGATGAGATATTGATAGAGGATTATGATTATGTGGTGGATGCTATAGATATGGTTACATCTAAAATAAAGCTTATAGAGGTTTGTAACGAAAAAGGATTTAAAATAGTGAGCTCTATGGGTATGGGAAATAAATTAGATCCAACTAAAATAGTAGTCACAGATATTTACAAAACACATACATGTCCTCTAGCAAAAGTTCTTAGAAGAGAATTAAAAAATAGGAGAATAAAGAAATTAAAGGTGGTTTATTCTACTGAACAGCCTATTGAACTAAAGGAAAAAATAATGAATGGAAGAAAGGTGACTCCAGGCAGTGTATCTTTTGTGCCTTCAGTAGGAGGACTTATAATAGCATCTGTAGTAATTAGGGATTTATTAGAACAAGAATAAAAAATAAAAATCTGCTTTTATCAAAGGCAGATTTTATTTTGTGGAAAATTATAAATACATTTGGTATTATTTAAGTAGTTATTTAAATATAACTAAAAATTAATAACAGGAGGTTTAAAATGAACGATTTACCAAAACAATTTGAAAGCTTTACCGAAGCCAGAAGAAATGGTTTTTTAGCTGCAAAGAAAATCAAAGATGATGGAAAAAAGATGGTAGGGGTTTTTTGCTGTTTTACACCAACTGAGTTAATCTTAGCAGCAGGTGCTGTTCCAGTAGGGGTTTGCGGTGTAAGTGAAGAACCCATAAAAGATGCAGAAAGGGTATTACCTAGAAATTTATGTCCATTAATAAAATCAAGCTATGGTCATGTGATAACTGATACATGCCCATATTTTTATTTTTCAGACTTATTAGTTGGAGAGACAACTTGCGATGGCAAGAAAAAAATGTATGAGGAGTTATCAAAATTAAAACCTATGCATATCATGCAGCTTCCAAACAGAGCGACTGGAAAAAATGAGTTCAACCTTTGGAAGGATGAAGTTATTTTATTAAAAGAGGTTCTTGAAAAGGAATTAGGGGTTACTATAACAGAGGAAGATATAAAAGCGGCTATAAAAGACAAAAATGAAGAAAGAGCGCTATTAAACGAATATTTTGAACTTGCCAAATTAGAGCCATCAGCTTTAACTTCATTAGAATTATACCAAGTATCTTATCAAGCCCAATTTAAATTCAATAGGGATGAACTAAAATCATCACTTAGAAAAATAATAGATGATTCCAAGGCTAGATATGAAAGAGGAGAATGTCCAGTTAAAAAAGATGCGCCTAGAATACTTATAACAGGTTCTCCAATAGGTGGATGTGTAAATAAAATCGTAAAGACTCTAGAAGAAGGTGGAGCATCAGTAGTAGCATATGAGTTATGTTCGTCAATAAGAAGCAATAGAGAATTAGTAGATGAAAATAATCCAGATGTTTACGAAGCAATAGCAAAGAGATATTTAAATATAGGCTGCGCATGCATGATGAACAACCAAAAGAGAATAGATCTTTTAGATGAATTAATAGATGAATATAAGGTAGATGGAGTTATAGATATTGCACTTCAATCTTGTCATCCATTTAATGTAGAAAGCCATAAGATAAAAGAATTTGTGACTAAGCAAAAGAATATAGATTATATGGCAATCGAAACTGACTATTCAGAAACAGATACAGAACAGCTTAGAACTAGATTTGAAGCATTTATCGAGATGATTGAGGATAAAAAATAAGGAGAAACTGGAGGAAATTTATGTATAGTATTGGCGTAGATTCAGGATCTACTTATACGAAAGGAGTACTATTTGACGGAAAAAATATAATTAAAAAAATTATAGTTCCAACAGGCTCTAGTCCTAAGACTACATCAGAAGAAGTGTACAAAAAACTCATAGAAGGTGTAGATAAAAGCCAAATAAAAAAAGTAATAGGAACTGGATATGGAAGAGTCAGCATGGATTTTGTAGATAAGAAGGTCACAGAAATAACTTGTCATGCTAAGGGGATGTTCTTTTTAAACAAAAACATAAGAACTATATTGGATATAGGCGGACAGGACATAAAAGTAATTAATATAAGTGAAAATGGAAGTGTTGAAAATTTTATCATGAACGACAAATGTGCAGCTGGTACAGGAAAATTCTTAGAGATAACTTCCAATAAATTAGACAGCGATATACATAATATAGATTCTCTTGCAAGAGGAGCTGTCCCAGAAAATATATCTAGTATGTGCACTGTATTTGCAGAATCAGAGATTGTAAGTCTTTTGGCTAGAGAAGTACCTAAGAAGAATATTGCTGCTGGCATAATAAAATCTATTTCAAACAAAGGTGTATCTTTATTAAATAAGACTGAAATCAAAGAAGAGCTTGCTTTTACAGGAGGGCTTGCAAATATCAAAGAGCTTGTAAAAATGCTAGAAAACGATTTAAACATGAATATATTTGTAGATGAGGATGCACAGATAGTTGGAGCATTAGGTGCAGCTATTATCGGATACAAATAATAGTATAATTTAAAATTGGACTTAGCATATAAATAGTGGAGTACTTTAGAGTTTAAAGTCTCCACTTATTATATAATGTAGGAAAATGTTTTATTACGTCTTAAAATCAATTTGAAGCCTTGTATTTTACTTTAGTGTAAATTCTATCGCCATCTGAGTAAAATACCATACTGCCGTTTATATCAGTTCTAAAAATTTTTGCATTCACTTCATTTAAATTGTCTAAAGTAGCTTTATGGGGATGACCATAGCTGTTTTTATAACCACACGAAATCACAGCTATATCGGGAGTCACCTCCTCCAAAAAATCTAATGAGCTAGAGCTACTGCTGCCATGGTGAGCTACCTTCAAAAAATCTACATTTTCTAAATCATACGAATTTATCATATCTACTTCATTTTCGCTATCGCAATCCCCTGTAAACAAAAAATTATTGTTTTTATATGAAATATTTAGTACAATGGAATTTGAATTATTATCGTCAGTTATATAACTGGGACTTAATACATCGATTTTAGTAGAATTATCTAAGTTAAAAGTATCGTCTTTAGATAGATAATTTATTTTTAAATTTTTCTGATTACAGGAATCGATTAAGTTGTCGTAGCACTCGCTATCAGGACTCTGTTTAGTCATGTATATTTTATCTACATCGAAATTATCGACTACATAGTCTAGACTTCCGATATGGTCGCCGTCGGGGTGAGTTGCTACGATTACATCTATATTTTTTACTTTTTTATTTTTTAAATACGATTTTATTATTTTAGCGCTATCTTCATCGCCACCGTCGATTAACATATTTTTATGTAAAGGCGTTTGGATTAAGATCGAGTCGGCTTGGCCTACATCTATTACATGGATACAAAAAACATTATTTTTGTCACATCCAGTGAAAAGTGCTATTATAATAAGTGGAAAAATTAATAGTTTTTTATTCAAGTTAAAATCAACTCCATTAAATTGTATGTTTATTAAGTATTATCTTGGGTAAAATAAAATATTGAAATATATTATTAATAATTTTTGACATTAAAATAAAAATAAATACATCTAATAGGGAAATTCTTCATTAATAATTTTAAAGTGAAGAATTTTATGTGTTATAGGAGGAAATTATGTTAACAACAATAGAAAATAAAGAAAATGTAAACACATTTTTTGAAGAAATAATAAAAGAAGAACCTAATAATTTAGGACCTTGCTTTAAGGAAATAACAATAGAAGATAGAGATATATTAAATCCATATTTTGATTTAGTAGATTATGAAGCCTGTGAATACTGCTTTGATACTTTATATATGTGGCAACATACGTATAAGACTGCTTATTATATAGGAGATAATTTTGCTGTTTTGGTAGGGGAGTATGAAGGAGATTTATTTTCTATATTACCACTTGCCAAAAAAGAGGATTTACCAAAGGCAATAGATTTTGTTTTAGATTACTTCAAAAGAATAGATAAGGAATTGTATTTTAGAGGGATAACTGAAGAAGTAATCGACTATTTAAAGGAAAATTACGGTGATAAATTTGAATATATAGCAGAAAGAGATATATTCGATTATGTATATGACGGTGAAACTTTGAGAACTCTAAAAGGAAGAAAAAACAGCAAAAAAAGAAATCATATAAATTACTTTTTAAATGAATACGAAGGAAGATTTGAATATAGACTTCTTGGAAAAGATGATTTCGATGACTGCAGATCTCTTCTAGATAGATGGGCAGATAATAAAGAGGAAAATGACGAAGTGAGTGAAGGAATGGACGATGAAAGACTAGGCATCGAAAAATTATTCAAACACTACGATGAAATATCAGATAGATTAAAAATAGGCGGAATATATGTAGATGGAAAATTAGAGGCATTTACTATGGGAGAATTGATAAATGACAATATGGCTCTAATTCATATAGAAAAAGCAAATCCAAGTATAAGAGGTCTATATCCTTATATAAATCAACAGTTTTTAGTTAATGAATTCCCAAATGTGGATTTCGTAAATAGAGAAGAGGATATGGGCTTAGAAGGACTTAGAAAGGCCAAGTTATCTTACCATCCTTGCAGATTTGTAGAGAAATACACAGTTAGGGAGGCTGACTAGTTGAACATTAGATACGCTATAGAAAATGACAGAGAACAAGTAATTTCTCTATGGAATTATTGTTTTGAGGATGAAGAGGAATTTGTAAATTATTACTTTGAAAATGTATACGACGAGAAAAATACTCTAGTCGTTGAAGAAGACGATGAGGTATTGTCTTCACTGCAGTTAAATAAATACAAAATAAAACTTAGAAATAACGATTATAAAATATCGTATATAGTAGGGGTTTCATCAAAGCCAGAGATAAGAGGACATGGATATATGAAGAATCTAATGGTCCATACACTAGAAGAGCTATATAAAAACGGAGAAATAGTCTCTATATTAATGGCGATAGATTATAGATTATACAGAAGATATGGATTTGACCACTGCTACGACCAGCTTCAGTATAATATAAGGACAGAGGAGCTTTCGAAGTTTAAGCTTACTTCTAGATTGAAGAGAGCTTCTGTAGATGATGCTAAAATTTTAGCTGATATTTATAAAGAATCGATGAAAAATTTAAATGGATATACAATTAGAGATGAAGACTATTTTAAAAAATTCATAATGGAGATTGAATCTGAAAACGGACGTGTATATATTAATGAAGAAAACAACAGCAAAAGCTATATAGCTTACTATATTCAAGGAGATACGTTTTTTGTAAGAGAACTTATATACAGCGGAGTATCTTCTCTTAAATGTGTTCTAGCTTATATATACAATCACAATACACAATGTAAAAATACAGTTATAAATTCTCCAGTAGATGACAAGATAAAATTAGTAGTGGATAATTTAAAAACTTGTGAAATGAAATTCGTTCCATTTATGGCTGGGAGAATGATAAATTTCGAAAAGTATTTAGAAACTTTGAACCTAGATAGTGAAAAAATAAAAATAATAGAAGGTAAATCTATAAATATTAAGGTAAAAGATAAATATATAGAGCAAAATGATGGAGTTTTTAAAATATCAATATTAAATAATAAAATAAATGTAGAAAAAGTAGACGAAGCTTACGATATAGAATTAAATATAAATTCTATCGCACAGCTAGCTTTTTCTTATTTAAATATAGATGAAATACTTATGTTAAATGAAATAGATGAAAATTCATTGAGTTACGATCAAAAAAATATTTTAAATATTTTATTTGAAAAAAAGACAAATTATATAGACGAACTCGTATAATTTTAAAACCAAAACTTTTGAAAGAAGCATATAGAATGTATTTTTATATATTTTATATGTTTTTTTTGTTGAAAAATTATTATAAGTTAAATTTTTTATATAAAAATTTATAAATATAATGGAATATTTTGAAAATAGGTATACAATGTATTCATACATAAAAAAAATAACTGGGGTGATATATAATGGAAGTAAAATATGCAAAACGTATGATGACAGAAGGGGGATCTGAAATAAGCGATATATTAGCTTTAACTGCTAAACCTGAAATAATATCTTTTGCGGGAGGACTACCTGCACCAGAATTATTTCCAGTTCAAGATATGAAGAAGATGGCTAATGCTGTTTTAGATGAAGAAGGTGAAGTAGCACTTCAATATTCTTCAGGTCAAGGTTTCCCAAAATTCAGACAACAAATAGCTGACAGAATGAATGCTAAACAAAAAACAAATGTAACTGGTGACGACATATTAATAACTAGTGGTTCTCAACAAGTACTAGAATTTTCTGGTAAAGTATTTATAGATGAAGGCGACATAATATTATGCGAAAGTCCTACTTATTTAGGAGCTTTAAATGCATTTAACGGATATGGACCAAAATACATAGAAATCGAAACTGATGAAGATGGTATGAATATGGAAGCTCTAGAAAAAGTTTTAGCTAGCCATGACAATATAAAAATGATATATGTTATACCAGATTTCCAAAATCCAACAGGAAGAACTTGGCCACTTGAAAAACGTAAAAAATTCGTTGAATTAATAACTAAATACAAAGTAGTTGCACTAGAAGATAACCCATATGGTGAATTAAGATATGATGGAGAATTCTTACCTTCATTAAAATCTTTAGATACAGAAGGTTATGTAGTATATCTAGGAACATTCTCTAAAATATTATGTCCAGGATACAGACTTGGCTGGGTATGTGCAGCACCAGAAATATTAGCTAAATATATAAGATGTAAAGAAGATGGAGATTTACAAACTTCAACAATATCTCAATTAGAAGTAAGTAAATACATAGAAAGATGTGACTTAGACGCTCACGTATTAGAAATAAGAGCTCTATACAAAAAACGTAGAGATTTAATGATAAAAACTATAGAAGAAGAATTCCCTGAAGGAGTTAAATGGACTCATCCAGAAGGTGGATTATTCATGTGGGTTACATTACCTGAATATATGAACGCTACTGAAATGATGAAAAAATGTATAGAAAACAACGTAGCATACGTACCAGGTGAAGCTTTCTATCCAGGTAGAACTAAAGCTAACAACTTCAGATTAAACTATTCAAATATGGATGAAGATAGAATAGTAGAAGGTGTAAAGAGATTAGCTGACGTTATAAAATCTGAATTAAGATAGTAGAAAATTATAAAGATAAAGATAAGGCGTACATATTTTATGTATGTCTTATTTTTTTGTATAATATGAAATTTATATATTGAGATTGTTTATATTTTAAAAATAAAGTCAATAATATAGAAAATATTTGTTATTAAGATATCGTTGATTTAGAGGAGGTATGTTTTGAGACGACCTTTATTATTGATCTTTATATTGCTTTTAATGTTGGGATTTTTTATTACAGAGGATAGAGAATTAGACAATATAAATAAAGACACTAAGACGACTATAACAGGCGTTGTTAAGGACAAAAAAGAAAAGAGCAAATACACTCAGTATATAATAGATGGATATTTAGTCAATGACTATAAGAGAAAATACGATTTAAAAATAGGAAAGGTCGTATCAGTCCAAGGTAAGTTAAAGGATTTAGACAGGATGGAGTTTGATGATTTCGATTACGGAAGATATATAAGAAGCTGTGGATATAAGGGTGTAATTTATTCAGATTATTTTAAGGTTATAGGTCAGAATAAATTTTACATACATTTGGGACAGTTTAAGACTTATATGAGAGATACATTTAGGTATTTGTATAAAGATACATCTAATTTTATAAATTCGTTTTTACTCGGTATGAAGGATGATTTAAGTGAAGAAGAGAAGGAGATGTTTTCGAAAACAGGAACTAGCCATGTAATAGCCATATCTGGACTTCATACGAACATAATTTGTATATTGATTGCCTACGTCATAAGGGGAATAAATAAACTGTACAAATTATTTATTTTGATAGTAATTATGGTTTTATACAGTATAATGGTTGGCTTTTCTCCATCTATTGTAAGGGCTGTTGCATTTGTAGCTGTGATGTATTTGGCAGTATTTTTATTTAAAAAAAGAGATGGTATAACTACGTTATCATTAATTGCTAGTTTATTAATTATAAATAATCCATATACTATATATAATGTTAGCTTTCAATTGTCTTTTTTAGCTACATTATCTATTTTATATTTTAATAAGATGATAAGGAAAAGACTTAAATTCGACATCATATCGATGACTATAGCTGCGAATATTTTGACTATGCCTGTAGTATATTATGTGTTTGGAGGTATTCCTATTTTATCTATTTTAGGAAATATAGTTATAATACCTTTTATAGGAATTATTATGAATTTAAGTATTTTTAGTATTTTATTTTTTGAATTTAGTTTAAATATTACAAAAGTCATAGTTTATGTAAACAAAAACCTCATTAATATGGTATATTATATATTGGATAAATTAAGTCAAATAGAGATTGGATATATAGAAGTTGAAAATCCTAATATAAAATACGTAATAATCTATTATGTTTTAATATTCTCTTATATGATATATAAAGAGCTTAAAACTATGAAGGAGCAGGAAAATGAAATACAAGGATATAGTTTATAACATAAAAGCTAAAAATTTTGAAAAAATTTATCTATTATACGGCAAAGAGCATTATTTAATAGATAATTCTATAAAGCTATTTAAAGAGTCTCTAAATGAAAGTATGATTGATTTTAACTTAGATATACTAGATGGCAAGGAGATTATGTTAGATCAGTTGTTGAGCTCAATTGAGACACTTCCATTTATGGATGAGAGGAAAATAGTTATAGTCAAGGATTTTGAGCTACTTATAAAGGGCAAGAAAAAGAATTTTTCAGATAAAGAAGAAAAAATTTTTATAGAGCATTTGGAAAATATTCCAGATACTACTGTTTTAGTTTTTGCTGTATACGGAGATATAGATAAGAAAAAAAATATAGTAAAAAAAATAAGCAAAAATGGAATAGTCTATAATTGCGAAAAAATATCTGATATGGATTTATTTAAATGGACTAGAAAAAGATTTGATGAAAATCAAATTATAATAGAAAATGCCCAAGTCATGTACTTTATAGAATCGACTGGATATAAGGATAAAAACAACGAATTTACTTTATCTGATATAGAAAATGAAATAAAAAAGATAAGCTCATTTGCAGGTAAAGATACTAAAGTTACTAATGAAATAATAGACAGGCTTTCGCAAAAGAAAATAGAAAATGATATTTTTAAATTGATAGATTATATAGGAGAGAAAAATTCTCAAAATGCAATAAAAATATTAAATGATATGATAAATGAAGGTGAATCTGTTTTAGGTATTTTTGCTATGATAAATAGACAGTTTAAGATAGTTCTTCAAGTAAAAGAGCTCTTGAATAAAGGAATGAATAATAAAATCATAGCAGATAAATTAAAGATGTCTTTATTTGTAGTAAATAAATCTATAAAGATAAGTAGGAATTTTACAGAATCTATGATAATAGACATGTTAAATTATATACTAGAAAGCGACTACAAAATAAAAAATGGTCTTATGAGAGATACACTTGCTATAGAGATGTTAGTTAGCAAGTACTGTCAGAAAAAAGTAAGCTAAAGTCTTCCTAATAAAATGGAGGACTTTTTTTACAAGTTTTTATAAAATAAAAAACCCTTGAAATTAATCAAGGGCGAATTTATGCACAAATTAAACATCTTATTAAGCGTTCATAGAGTTTAATTTTTGAGCTAATTTAGCTACTTTTCTAGCAGCAGCATTTTTGTGTATAGTTCCTTTAGAAGCAACTTGAGATATTTTCTTTTGAGCGAATTGGAATCTTTGTGTAGCTTCTTCAACGTTACCAGCATTAACAGCTTCTTCGAATCTTCTTATAGCTGTTTTAACTTGTGATTTTCTCACTCTGTTTAAAGCAGTTTTCTTATCGATAACTTTTATTCTCTTTTTAGCAGATTTTATATTTGCCAACCTGTTCACCTCCTGTAAAATTTATTATTCTCATCGTCAACATATTTGATTTTAACAGAAATAAAAATAAAAATCAAGTATTAATATGCAATACTTTTAATTTAATTTAAGATTTATCTAAATTATGTTTAAAAATAATAAAAGAGTTAATAATTATAACTAAAGTTAAAAATTTAAAAACATATATGACATAATTTAATTAATATTTTGGAGGCTTTTATGATAAGTATAAGAACAGATTTAGCACTTGAAGCGAGAGAATTATGTGAAGAAGAGTCTAATCATTTAGAAGGCGTCGAGGTAAACACAAAAGAACTAGAAGATTGTACTGTAACTACAGTAGAAGTAATAAATGAAACAGGTTCAAAAATAATGAACAAAGAAATAGGAAAATATATAACTTTAGAAAGCGATTTGATGAAATTTGATGATGATGAATCTAGAGAAAAGGTAATAAATTATCTAAAGGATGAACTAATAAATATATTTGGACAAGATAAAACTAAAAGGACTTTGATAATAGGACTTGGAAACTGGAATATTACATCAGATGCCTTAGGCCCTAAATCAGTATCTAAAACTTTAGTTACACGTCATATTTTTAAAAACTACCATAAGGATTATGACGACGATTTTACGGAAGTATCGGCACTAAGTCCAGGCGTAATGGGAATAACAGGTATCGAAACTGTAGAAATAGTAAAATCTATAGTCGATAAAATAAAACCAGATAGAGTAGTAGCGATAGATTCTTTGGCATCTAGAAAGATGGAGAGAATTAATTCGACTATTCAAATATCAACTGCTGGTATTTCACCAGGGGCAGGTGTTGGCAATACGAGAAAATCTTTAAATAAGGATTATTTAGGAGTAGATGTAATCGCTATAGGAGTTCCGACAGTCGTAGATGCGGCTACACTAACAATGGATGTACTAGATCTAGCTATTAATAATTTAATCGCTGTTTCAGAAGAAGGTAGTCAGTTTTATAATATGCTTAAAAAGCTACAAGACGAAGAAAAATATCAATTGATAAGAGATTCTTTAGAGCCGTACGACAAGAACTTGATCGTCACTCCAAAGGATATCGATGAAACAATAGAAAATTTATCAATAATAATAAGTGAAGGATTAAATAGATCCCTCCATCCAGGAAGGGTTTAACTAAGGAGGAGAAAAATGTATAATAAATTTGCTAAAATAGTAAGCATCGCTATTTTAATATTTATAATACCAAATAGTGTATCTGCTTTTGATAAGAGCAATCTGTTGAACAATTTAATAAAATACTCTTATCCAGAAATAAAAGTTTTAGAAAAAGATAAAACTCAAGATGAAAATAAAACAAAGCAAACTCAAAATAATAATCAGAAAGAGAAAAATAGCCAATATGTAAATGTCTACGTAGGTGAAGAAAATATACCGACTATAAATAACGAGGTAAGCGGCAATATAAATTTAGAAAGCGATGTGTACAGTCAAAATTTAAGAGTTACAAACAATAAACCACAAATTTTAATATACCATAGCCACAGCTGTGAGACTTATCTTGATTCACCAAAAGGAAATTATCATTCAGAAGATAAGGCTCATTCTGTTATGTCAGTTGGATGTGTGCTTACAAATGAATTATCTAATTTAGGATGGGGTGTAGCACATTCTACAAATTATCACGATAGTCCTACATATAATAATTCATATGTTAGAAGCTCTCAAACTATAAAATCTGCAATGAATAAATACGATAGTATAAAAGTAACTATTGATTTACATAGAGATGGTCTTAATATCTCTAACCAAAGTGTAAAAAACAATATTCACGACAAATATACGACTACAATAGATGGACAAAGAGTTGCAAAATTTTTCTTTGTTGTAGGAGCTAGAAATGACGATGTCGATAAAGTCAAAAAACTAGCTGATGGTATAACTGAATACGCTAATAAAAAATATCCAAATTTAATAATGCCTGTTGTAGTTAAACCTTATGGTAGATTTAATCAAAGTATATGTGACAATGCTTTACTAGTCGAAGTCGGCAGTAATGGTACTACTAGTAGTGAGGCTCAGGCAAGTGCTAGATATTTAGCAGAAATATTAGATGGATATTTCAGAGAAAAAAATATATAAAAGAGAGTTGTATGTAAGTGTGATTATAATATTTTGTTATTGCATTTAATACGAGATAATGTCGATATGAGCAAATTAGACGAAAGAATAAATAAAAGATTGAATAAAAAATTAAATAGAAAAAAGAGAGTATTATTTTTAAAAATTACGTCTTTTATTTTGATGATCAGTATATCTGTAGTCTGTATATTTTTTGTAGATTATAATATGAATAAAATGTTAAATAGGAAATCGTTAATAGAGAAAAACATAGAATTTATAAAATCGAATAGTAGAAATTATTTGTCAGACCTTAAAAATATAGAATTTTAAAAGTTAATATGAGAAAAATAAGACTTAGCGAAAATAAGTCTTATTTTTCTGTTACAACCTATATTTACAGAAAAGGCGATATATTATAAAATAAAATCTATGATGAAAATAATTTAGAAAATAAAATCAAGGAGGAGAAAAGGTGGACAACAAACAAAGTAGAACAAGAAATTTTAG
>NZ_JALEXO010000217.1 GCF_022780145.1 Intestinibacter sp. | reverse complement strand
CAAAGGTCTTTAGAAAAGCACCAAACTTAATAGCTGGGGATATAGCAGAAAGCATAGTAGCAGAAGGAGATATATCAAAAGTAGTTCCAATGGGAGGATATGTCAACTTTTTCGTGAACAAATCACAATTAGCAAAAACTGTTATAAACAACGTATTAACTCAAAAAGACGACTATGGCAAGAGTAAAATAGGTGAAGGTAAGAACATAATAGTAGAGTTCTCATCTCCTAATATAGCAAAGCCTTTCCATATAGGACACGTAAGAACAACTGTTATAGGAAATGCAATATATAAATTATACGATTCTCAAGGATACAACACTATAAGAATAAACCATTTAGGTGATTATGGTACTCAATTTGGTAAGCTAATAGTTGCTTTCAAAAAATGGGGTGACAAAGAAACAGTAGAAAAAAATCCTATAAAAGAATTACTAGCTTTATATGTAAAATTCCACGAAGTAGCTAAAGAACAACCAGAGCTAGAAGAAGAAGCTAGAGCATGGTTCGTTAAATTAGAAAATGGAGACGAAGAAGCTAAGGAATTATGGACTTGGTTCAGAGACGAAAGTTTAAAGGAATTCGACAAGGTTTATAAATTAATGGATATAGAATTTGATTCATTTGCTGGAGAAAGCTTCTACACAGATAAGATGGATGCAGTAATACAAGAATTAGAAGAAAAACACCTTCTAAAAGAATCTAGAGGAGCTAAAATCGTAGACCTAGAAGAATACGGTATGCCACCAGCTCTTATCCAAAAAAATGACGGTTCTACTTTATATATGACAAGAGACTTAGCAGCAGCAATATACAGAAAGAAAACATACGATTTCGACAAATGTATATATGTAGTTGCATCTCAACAAAACCTTCATTTCCAACAATGGTTCAAGGTTATAGAGCTTATGGGATATGACTGGTATGATAAACTAGAACACGTTAACTTCGGTATGGTATCTCTAGAAGACGGAACTTTATCTACAAGAAATGGTAGAGTCGTATTCTTAGAAGATGTTCTTAACCAAGCTATACAAAAAACTAGAGAAATAATAGAAAGTAAAAATCCTGATATAGAAAACTTAGATCAAACAGTTAAAGACGTAGGTGTCGGAGCTGTTATATTCCAAGAATTATCAAACAGCAGAATAAAAGACTATGTATTCTCTTGGGACAAAACATTGAGCTTCGATGGAGAAACTGGACCATATGTTCAATATACTCATGCAAGATGTTGTTCAGTTTTAAGAAAAGCAGGAGAAGAAGTTACAGCAGATATAAATTACGATTTATTATCTGATGAAGATAGCTCAGAAGTATTAAAATTAATAGGAGACTTCAACAAAAACATATTAGTTGCTTTAAGAAAGAGCGAACCACACATAATAACTAGATTTGTTTTAGATCTAGCACAAGCATTCAACAAATTCTACCATGATAATCCAATATTAGTAGATGATGCTGAGCTTAGAAAGGCTAGACTTGCATTAGTTGAAGCTACTAGACAAACTATCAAAAATGCTTTAGCATTATTAGGAATGCACGCACCAGAAAGAATGTAATTAAAGTAAAATTTAAAAGGGGCTGTTGTACTATGGGGAGACCTAGAAATAGTGCGGGGCTCCTTTTTATTAGTAGAAATAAAAAGAGAGGACAAAGGAGGATGCGTCTCGAGTGAAGGATGATTTAATTAAAAATTGCTATATATCGGCGTTTGATATAGAGGATAGCAGTCTAAAAAATTTGATAATAATAGGAACTAAATGTCTAATAGATAATAAATCTCAGAGAAATGTATATACTGACAACAAGAGACTTCGAGATGAATTGATTTATTTTAATTTTTACGACAATAAACCAGAATATGCAGATGTTCTAAATTTATTGTTGCCTCTTATTTTATCAAATACAAATATACAAAAGAGCGAAGAGGAGGTATTATCCTTAATTCAAAAATATGTAAAATATCTTAAAAAAGAACAGTATTTATTTGATTACATTTTAGCTTCTGTATTATATAATAGTCTTATTCATAATTTAATAGACAACCAAAATATGGAATACGAAGAAATACTTCAATCTATCAAAGAAAAAATGATCGGATTACAAATAGATTTAGAAAAGTCTAGCATGATAAAATTTCAAATGGCTAGAATAAAGGCTATACAAATTATAGACAATTATATAGATTTAAAGGTATGCGATTATAAGGAAAATGAAATAATAACGAACTTATTAAATGTGATTTACGATATTTACATAGAAGATAGAGAATGCCTAAATGATGGAATTTCTAGTATAAAAAAATCTATATTATCTATACTATCAGCAGATGCAAATTTAAATATAGAAAATATAGATTTTATATCTTCAATGGCTGTATATATTACGAAATTAAGAAAATACTCAATAAATAAATCTGAATACACCAAGAGTTCGGATCCAAGAAGTCTAATTAATTTGAATCAAGGCGATACTATAGTAGATCCAATTTTAAATAAAATACAGGTTATATCTAAGGATTTTTCTGATAATATATTGAGAATTTCTGTCAAAGCAAAATCTGGAAAATATACGTTTAATTTTAAAAAAATCTAGCAATTTTGTTCTAGATAATTAATAAATTGATCTTCACTAGTTTCTGTCAAAAAACATAGTTCCTTTACTATGCTGTTTCTAAGCTCGATAAAGTCAGGATTATTTGTTTTTTTGCCTGTGAATTCTAGTGATTTTATAATTAATAGTAAATCTCTTTTTGATAAATCGTTAATAGTAACTTGATCAATTAATTCCATAGCGAACTCCTTTTCTAAAGTAATTATATACTATTATATTACAACATAATTTGATTTAAATATAGAGGAAAACCGTGTATAAAATAAAAAAGAGGTGAAAAGTTTGAAAATATTGCTTACAACTTTGAATTCAAAGTTTATTCATACTAATTTAGCGATTAGATATATAAAAGAAAGTATAAAAGATTTAGCAGATGTCGAAATAAGAGAATACACTATTAACAATCAATTGGATTATATTTTAAAGGATATATATTTGGCTGGATACGATGCTGTATTTTTCTCAACATATATTTGGAATGTGTACGATATAGTCAAATTATGCGAAAATCTAAAAAAGGTAAATCCTAAATTAATAATAGGATTAGGTGGACCTGAGGTTTCTTACGACAGTGAAGAGGCGATGGCTAAGTATGAATTTGTCGATTATATACTTCGCGGTGAAGGCGAGATGGTTATGAGAGACCTAGTTAAATACTTCAACGGCGAAATGGATATAAAAGACGTCGACGGTGTTACCTATAGATGTGGTGACGAGGTTATAAAAAATAAGGAAAGAGAATTATTAAAAGACTTAGATTTAATACCAAGTCCATACGAAAATTTAAATCCAAAGGAATACGAAAATAGAATCGTATACTACGAAACATCTAGAGGATGTCCTTTTAATTGCCAATACTGTCTATCATCAGCTATAAAGGGACTTAGATACTTCAGTATAGATAGGGTCAAAAGAGATCTTAAAAAATTAATAGATGCAAAAGTATCTCAGATAAAATTTATAGATAGAACATTTAATGCAAATAAGAAATTTGCAAAGGAAATAATGAAGTTCCTTATGGAAAACGACAATGGCTACACTACATATCACTTCGAAGTCACAGCGCATTTACTAGATGACGATATGCTGGAGTTTTTAAGGGACTGCAAGGAAGGATTATTCCAATTTGAGATAGGCGTTCAAACTACAAACCAAGAAGCGCTAGATGCAGTTGGTAGAAGAGATGATTTTGAAAGA
>NZ_JALEXO010000175.1 GCF_022780145.1 Intestinibacter sp. | reverse complement strand
GTGCTTCCAGGACCACCTAGAGAAATGGAGCCTATGTTTGAAAACTATGTAAAACCTTATTTGTCAAAATTTACAGACGAAGTAATAGAATCAGAGGTGCTTAGAATAATAGGTGTTGGTGAGTCAAAGGTCGAAAACGACATATTAGACATAATAGATACTCAAACTAATCCTACAATAGCAACTTACGCAAAGGGCTACGAATGTACGCTTAGAATTACTGCAAAGGCTAAAACTGTAGAAGAAGCTAGAGCTCTTATAAAGCCTATGTCTGATGAAATGAAGAGAAGATTTGGACAAAGTCTATATGCTACAGGAGAAACTAGCATAGAAGAGGTTGTGGCAAAATATCTTGTAGACAACGACTTAAAAATAGCTGTAGCAGAGTCTTGTACAGGAGGTCTAGTATCAGCATCACTTATAAACTATCCTGGAATATCTTCTGTATTTATGGAGGGATGTGTGACTTACTCTAATGAAGCTAAGATGAAGTCACTAGGCGTAAAACAAGAGACACTAGACGTATACGGAGCAGTCAGCAGTCAATGTGCAGAGGAAATGGCAGCTGGTGTAGCTAAAAGATACAACACAAATATAGGAATAGCGACAACTGGAATAGCAGGACCTGATGGAGGAACAGACGAAAAACCAGTAGGTCTTGTCTACTTTGGAATCTACATAAACGGAAAGGTGATTTCTAAGAAGTACATATTCAATGGAAATAGACAGGGAATAAGAGTCAGAGCTGCTAATACTATACTAAATGATTTGAGATTAGAATTACTAAATACTGAAAAATAATTATGAAAACTATCATTTCTTATATAAAACCGGAATTAAAAAGGATGATTTGGGGGCTTTCAATTAAATTTGTGGGAACTATAATGGATTTATGCATACCGTGGATACTTGCATATATGATAGACAATATAATCTCTAAAAGGGATATAAAGCAAATCTACCTTTGGGGACTTTTGATGGTAGTATGTGCGACTATCGGAGTTTTTGCAAATGTGTACGCAAATAGAAATGCTGCAGCAGTTGGAAGGGATGTAACCTGTAATTTAAGATATGATCTATATAAAAAAATAAATACTCTATCAAGTAGTCAAATAGATTATTTCACAGTACCTTCTTTGATATCTAGGTTGACTACTGATACCAACAATATACACAGGACAATTTGCATTATGCAGAGATTAGGTGTCAGAGCCCCTATTTTGCTAATAGGTGGGATTATGATAACTCTGACACTCGATCCTGTGTTGACCTTTATATTGATTCTAATAATGCCTTTTATAGCTTTTTTCATATCTTTTATATCTAAAAGAGGGGTTTCACTTTATATGAGCCTGCAAAAATCCATAGATAGCTTGGTCAGAGTCATTAGAGAAAATATCACAGGAGTCAAGGTCATAAAAGCCTTTTCTAAGGCTGATTATGAAAGAGAGAGATTTTACAGAGTAAACAAGGATGTAAGTGAAAAGGATACCACAGCGAGCATGGTTATGAGTCTAAATCAGCCTATAGTCAATATATTGTTTAATTTAGGATTAGTTTTAGTAGTTGTAGTAGGTGCTTATAGAGTTGAAAAGGGAGCGATACAGGTAGGTGTTATTGTTGCTTTTTTGAGCTATTTTACGATAATACTTACTGCTATGAAATCTGTCACCAAGCTATTTATAATGTATTTTAAGGCAGAGGCATCGGCGATTAGAGTCAGTGAAATTTTAGAGGTCGAAAAAGATTTAGATATAGAAGACGTTGATATGGGGAAAACAAATTTAAAAAATAGCTGCAAATCAGAATACCATATTCAATTTAAAAATGTCGCATTTTCGTATAATAAAAAATCAGATGCTATAAAAAATATCAGCTTTGAGATTAAAACGGGCGATTCTCTAGGAATAATAGGACCGATTGGCTCTGGAAAGAGCACTATAATCTTATTGCTGATGGGATTTTACAAAATAGATGAAGGTGAGATATTGATAAATGGAGTAAATATAGATGATATGAATAAGGCAGAGCTTAGAAATATGTTCGGTGTAGTATTCCAAAACGACTATTTATTCTCAAAATCTATCTATGAAAATATTGATTTGGGAAGGAATTTACCGGATGAAGAGATAAAAAAGGCGGCTATATCAGCTCAGGCAATGGATTTTATCGACCAAAGTGAATATGGATTTCAAAAAATCATCTCTCAAAAGGGAAATAACCTAAGTGGAGGCCAAAAACAGAGGGTTTTACTGGCGAGGGCTTTTGCGGGAAATCCCGAGATTTTGCTATTAGACGATGCATCTAGCGCTTTGGATTTTAAGACAGATATGCGTCTAAGAGAGAGTATTTTAGAAAATTACAAAGCTACAACTAAGATAATCATAGACTCTAGAATTAATTCTATAAAAAAATGCTCAAAAATAATGGTATTAGATGGAGGACAAATCGTAGGCTACGGCGACCACGAAGAGCTGCTGAAAAGCTGTCCTATGTACTTTGAAATAAACGAAATTCAAAATGGAGATTTATAAAATATGGCTAGAAATAACGACGATAGAGATACAAGATATATTCTAAAAAAAATATGGAAGTATTTATATAAATATAAATTTGCCATAATTATATCTATAATGCTGACATTTATATCAAATGCATTTTCTTTGGTTGGCCCTATGCTATCTGGATATGCGATTGAGGTAATAGAATACGGAAGGGGAAACATAGATTTTTCTAAGATCTTTTACTACGGATTTTTGATGGCTTTATTTTATGTGGCTTCGTCGATTTTATCGTATATAATTTCGATTATAATGGTAAAAACAGCTAGAAATGTGGTTTATTCGCTTAGAAAAGACGCCTTTGAGACTATTTTAAATCTACCTGTCAGCTACTTTGATAAAAATTCCGTGGGAGATATTTTGAGCAAGTTGACCTACGACATAGATACTATGGGCTCTACGCTTTCTACTGATTTAGTAAATATATTGACTAGTGTGGTCACATTAGTCGGCTCATTTTTTATGATGTTTGCAATATCTAAAAAATTAGTCTTGATATTTTTTATTACTATACCTATGTCAGTTATGGCGACTAAATATATAACTAAGAGGACTAGACCTCTTTTTAGAAAAAGAGCTAAAAAAATAGGAGATCTAAATGGTTTTGTAGAGGAGCATATAAGCGGAATAAAGGTCATAAAAGCGTACAACAAAGAGGCTAAGGCATTAGACGACTTCCAAAAGGTAAATAAAGATGCAGTAGATGCTTATTACAATGCAGAGTACTATGGAAGCATGACTATGGCGCTTATGACTTTTATAAACAATTTATCTCTTGCATGTATAAGTACAGTAGGCTCTATTTTGTATTTGATGAATCAGATGACGCTAGGTCAGATATCTTCATTTGTGCTTTATTCTAGAAAATTTTCAGGACCGATTAGAGAGATTTCAAATCTAATTGCGGATATGCAGTCGGCGTTTGCAGCTAGCGAGAGGGTATTTAAATTCATAGATGAAAATCGCGAAGAAAAGGACAAAATAGATGCAGAGGATTTAAAAAATATAGGTGGAAAGGTAGATATGAAAAATGTTACCTTCAGCTACGATTTAAATGAAAAGGTGCTTGAAGATTTAAACATAAATGCAAAGCCGAATACAGTAGTTGCTATAGTAGGTCCTACAGGCTCGGGAAAGACTACTATAATAAATTTACTTATGAAGTTTTATAATAGAGACAAAGGTGAAATATCTGTAGACGACAAAAGTATAGACGATATAAAGATAAAGAGCATCAGAGGTGCTTATGCGATGGTGCTTCAAGAAACATGGCTGTTTGAGGGAACTATTTACGAAAATATAGCCTATGGAAATGAAAATGCGACACTAGATGATGTAAAGAGAGTCGCAAAGCTCGCCAAAATAGACGACTTCATAGAAAAGCTTCCAGACGGATACAACACGATGATAAGTGGAAATGGGGATAATATATCTAAAGGTCAAAAGCAGCTTCTAAACATAGCTAGAGCCATGCTTACAGATGCTAAAATGCTTATACTAGACGAGGCGACATCCAATATAGACTCAAAGACAGAGGTTCAAATCCAAAATGCATTATTAGAGGTTATGAAGGGAAGAACCTGCTTTATAATCGCTCATAGACTTTCAACTATAAAAAATGCCGATCAAATACTAGTTTTAAACGGCGGTAAAATAGTAGAAAAGGGAAATCACAGAGAACTACTTGAAAAAGACGGTTTTTACGCGAATTTATTCAAATCGCAGTTTTAAAATTCAATAAACATAGATACATACTAAAGCATTTTGACTTTATATTTTGTATCTTACCTATCTATTTATGCAAGTGACCTAAAAGTCACTTGTTTTTATTTTATTTGAGAATATAATTTTATTAAGAAAATAAAAATTCCTAAATAGGAAGGAGGAGCAAGTTTGAAATTAACAATAGAGCAATCATCGGATAATAAAGAGATAGAAATAAATATAAAGTGCGGTCAAGTAATAGATGAGAGATTACAGAAGCTAATCGATCAAATAAGACTTTATTCGTTTTCAATAATAGGATTTAAATTCAAATAATTATAATTTCTCAGTAGAAAATAACGATATAATTTTAAATCTAAACACAACGTTAGACAGCATAAAAATAATAGACGACTGCAGAGATTATATAGATTCATTTGAAGTGATAAAGGGAAGCATGGACGATGTATTTTTAGGTATTACAGGAAGGGAGATAAGATAGATGTTAGCTTTTGCAAATAGAAATTTAAAGGTATTTTTCAGAGATAAAACAGCAGTATTTTTTTCACTACTTGCAGTATTTATAGTTTTAGGATTGTATGTATTATTTTTAGGAGATGTATGGACAGAGTCTTTACAAAATATAAAAGAAGCAAAGCAGCTCATGAACTGCTGGATCATAGCTGGACTTATAGGGGTTACATCGGTCACAGCTAATATGGGCGCATTTGGAATAATGGTAGAGGATAAATCTAAAAACAAGATGAAAGACTTTACAGTTTCTCCTATGAAGAATTTTAAACTAATAGGAGGATATATACTTAGCTCTTTTGTAGTTGGCAGCATAATGTCAGTGGTCGCATTAGCTATTTCACAAGCTTATTTAATATATAGTGGTGCAGAATCATTGACATTAAATCAGCTTGTAGAGGTATTTTTAGTGATACTAGTAACTACACTTTCAAACAGCGCGATGGTATTGTTTATAGTTTCTCTATTCAATAGCGAAAAGGCATTTTCAACTGCAAGTACAATAATGGGTACACTTATAGGATTTATAACAGGAATATACCTTCCAATATCAATGCTTCCAGAGTCAGTACAAACTGTAGTTAAATTATTCCCAACTTCACACGGAATAAGCATACTTAGACAGATATTTATGGAAAGACAGATGGAGGTTTCATTTTCAAATATACCTACAAGTTATATAGATGAGTTCAAGGAAAGTATGGGTGTAGTCTACTATTTAAACGATAAATTAGTATCAAATACAACTAGCGTAATGATACTAATCGGTTCAGCGATTATATTCTTTTTATTGGCAATATTCATAATGTCAAAAAAGAAAAGGTAATTTAATAATTTTAAAATGAAGACTTTTTTACAATAATAAAATAACTTAACAATAAAATATAATAATTTGGCGAAAAGGATGAGTTTATATGAATGGACTTGTCTTTTTTTGTAGCAAAATACAGAATATTTGGAAAAACGTTTAAATTTTTTTAACAAGGGTTAATTTTTTCTTACTAGATTATAACAAAGCTCTAACACTAGTCTATATAAAAAAATATACAATTAAATTAATAAAAATATAAATAAAAATTTATATTAAATTAAATTTAGCCATTAAAAAACAGAAAGGGAGGGATATTATGGAGAATATAATTAATGTTGTAAACAGCATTGTATGGAGTAACTGGCTAGTTGGACTTTGTTTTATTTCAGGGATTTATTTTAGTATAAGGACTAGATTTTCACAAATTAGGAATCTTAAAGAAATGGTAGGACTTTTACTTGGTGGAGAAAAATCTGAACAAGGGATATCATCTTTCCAAGGATTTTGTACAGCGCTTGCAGGTCGTATAGGTACAGGTAATATAGCAGGGGTTGCAACTGCAATTGCATGGGGTGGTCCCGGAGCACTATTTTGGATGTGGGCAATCGCTTTCTTAGGAGCAGGATCTGCTTTTGCAGAATCTACTCTAGGCCAGCTTTATAAAGAAGAGCACGACGGCGAATACCGTGGGGGACCTGCCTACTACATCGAAAAAGGTCTTGGAAGCACGAAGTTTTCAAAGGCATATGCTACATTATTTGCAATAGTTACAGTTATAGCAATTGGGATACTTCTTCCAGGAGTACAGTCAAACTCTATAGCAGTATCTATACAAAATGGATTTGGAATAAGTGTAAATATTACAGCTGTGGCTTTAGTTATTTTAACAGGTATAGTTATATTTGGTGGGATTAAGAGAATTGGTTCTGCCGCTGAATTTATAGTTCCATTTATGGGTGGCGCTTATATATTGATGGCAGTAGTTATAATAATTGCCAATATAGGTGATTTACCAAGGGTTCTTGCCTTGATATTTAAGTCTGCATTTGGAGCAGAGGCGAGCTTCGGTGGAATATTAGGTTCTACTATCGCATGGGGTGTAAAACGTGGTGTTTACTCAAATGAAGCTGGTCAAGGTACTGGACCACAGGCATCATCTGCAGCAGAGGTTTCTCATCCAGCTAAGCAAGGTTTTGTTCAAGCATTTTCAGTTTATGTAGATACATTATTTGTATGCTCTGCAACTGGATTTATGATTCTTATGACAGGTTGCTATAATACTTACAATGAACATACACAAAATGTTATGGTTCAAAATATGCCACAATATGGAATACCTGATATAGGTCCTGTTTACACTCAAGACGCTATAAATACGTTGATACCAGGATTTGGTGGAGCTTTCGTAGCAATAGCACTTTTCTTCTTTGCATTTACTACATTGATGGCTTATTACTATATAGCAGAGGTTAACTTGACTTATCTAGTTAAAAAATTTACTGGAGGAAAATCTAGTAAATTATCTATAAATTGTTTGAGAATAGTTCTATTGGGAATGACTGCATTTGGTTGTGTCAAGTCTGCAGGTCTTGCGTGGACTATGGGTGATATAGGAGTCGGTATGATGGCATGGTTAAACTTAATCGCCATACTGATACTATCTAAGACAGTTTTCATTTGCTTCAATGATTATGAGGCGCAAATGAAGGCTGGAGTTCCTAGAGATGAAATAAGCTTCGATCCTATCAAGCTGGGAATAAAGGGAGCAGATTTCTGGGAACAAAGAAGTTCTAACAAAGCGTAATAGGATAAAACTCTTTCTAATATATTTTTGGGTCTCTTAATATTTAGGAGACCTTATTTTTTTAATAAAAATAAAAACTGGATGTAAAATTTAACATCCAGTTCATACTTTTCTATTAATATAATTTTGTGTTAGACTTACTAGCTACATATTTGTAGTGAGTAAGATTTGACAGTGTTTTCTAATATACAATCTAGTATATAGTTGACTACACTATTGCACATATATGTTGAAAAGAATAGATCGTTTTTAAAATCTTCTTTTTTAACGTATTGTCTATATAGTCTATTAAAAAATTCTTCTACACCAATATGATTAATTGGAGTTCTTTCAAGTTTATCGAAATTAGTTTCTTTAGTAACTATTTGAAGATCTCTTTCGTATATTACGTGTTTTTTGAAGCTATGAGAGAATTCCCAGCGTTGACTATGTGGTACGCAAAAGAAATCACATAGAAAATGGCATATAACACCTAATTCTTGGCTAAATTTACTCACAGAAAAATATTTTTCGATAAAGTCTAAAGATAAATTACAAAGAGATTTTATTTTATTTATAATCATGTCAAAAGATTCCTTTAAATAATGTTTATGTAAAACATATTTAGAAGTCATGTCAGGTTTGATGTTGCCGTAGATAAAGTTTTTTTCACTTAGGAAAAAAGATTTATTAGGATCTAAGTTTTCTATTAGAGCCTGCGAAATTGTTAAATGTGTATTTAAAATCATTAATTGCACCTTCCATATAATAATTATATAATTAAGTTATAGTTTAAGTTTTTACTTAACTCTATTCTATAATACCAATAAAAAAAAATTTTTACAACTAGAATTTAGTTGTATTAAATGTAAAGGAGATTTTAATTATGAAAAAAGTATTAGTCTTTTTAGCTGATGGGTTTGAAGAAATAGAAGCTCTATCAGTTGTAGATGTTATGAGAAGAGCAGGTGTAAAATGTGATTTATGTTCTATAAAGGATGAATATGTTAGAGGAACACACGATATAATAATAAAATCAGATTGTATAATAGACGATGTAAATCAAGATGAATACGATGCAGTAGTTTTACCAGGTGGACTTCCAGGTGCTGACAATCTACTTGATGAAAGAGTAAAAAACATGGCTATCAAGCTAGCAGGTGAAGGAAAAATAGTTGCAGCTATATGTGCGGCTCCTCAAACTTTAGAAGCTTTCGGTCTATTAGAAGACAAAAAATGCACATCTTATCCAGGATTTATAAAGGGCAGAGATAAGGTAAATTACTTAGAAAATCAATTAGTAGTTGTAGACCAAAATATAATAACTAGTAGAGGTCCGGCTACAGCATTAGAATTTGGATTTAGAATACTAGAAGAGCTAGGATATGAAGATAAAGCAAAATCTATAAAAGAAGATATGCTAGTCGATTTCTATGTAGATTGTATAAAATAACAAATTTTTAATAAAACTTTATATAAAAGCTGATACAATTAGAGTGTAAATATTTTACACTCTAATTTATTTTAGGTGGATTTAGCGGATATTTGGATAAGGTATTATTTGGAGGCGTTTTTTATGAAAACAAAAATAGGGTATGTTTATATTTTGATGGCTGGAATATTTTGGTCTACTCTTGGGTTTCTAGTAAGTAAGATCAGCAGTTATAATTTTGACTCGTCAGAAATTGGTTTTTTTAGGATGGTAGGCGGATTTATAATAATCACTATTTATGGAAAGCTGACAATGCCTACGATGTTTAAAATAACTAAAAAAGGCATTTTATATGTACTTGGTATAGCTGTATTCTGTCAATTTATATTTAATATAGCTTATATGAATTCTATTTGTATGGTGGGTGCATCTATGGCGGCGGTTTTACTATATGTATCCCCTTTATTTGTGGCAATATTTTCTAGAATTCTTTATAAGGAAAAAATTAATAAAATTAAGATTATATCTCTTGCTTTCTGTGTAATAGGAGCTTTTTTAGCAGTGACAGGAGGTTCAATTGAAATAAAAAAATTAAATTTGTTAGGAATTTTTGCGGGAATAATGGCTGCTATAACTTATGCAATGCTTCCTATGTTTAATAAAAAGGCATTGAAGGAAATGGATAATATAACTATGAGCTGTTATGCATTTTTAATAGCTGCGATTTTAATGTGTTTTAGAATTAATCCAGTTCAAACTATTTCTAAAATAGATAATATAGGTGTTTTTATTTGTATAGTGGCTATAGGAATCATACCTAGTGCAATGGCTTATATAGTCTATTCTATGGGAATAGCAAAAAATGTTGAACTATCTATTGCAGGTGTTGTAGCATCTGTTGAATTAGTTTTTTCTGTTATAATAGGGTGGACATTGCTTGGAGAGGACTTTTCTATTATAAAATTAGTAGGATTGTTATTCATGATTGTATCGACATTTATTGCGGTAAAGGCGATTGAACCTATAGATTATCAAGGTGAAGTTAATGCTTGTGAAAAAATAGGTGTTGCAGTAGATAAGGATAAATAGAGATTTTAAATAGGGAAGCTAGACTTATATTTCAAGCAGCTTCCCTATTATTATTTGTTGTAGTAAATTCCTTGGTAAGAATCCCTTTCTTTTAGGGTTTTATCTATATCGTTTAAAACCTCCCATTTTTTTAGGCTCCACATAGGTCCTATTAGCTCGTCTCTTTTTCCGTCTCCTGTAAGTCTGTGAATTACCATCTCAGGTGGAAGGATTTCTAGTTGATCGCAAACTAGATTTATATAGTCGTCTCTATCCATAAGTTCAAATTCATTTCGTGCTAGAGATTTTGCAAGTGCAGTATTTTTTATTACGTGTAATAGATGGATTTTCACACCATGTACGTTCATATCGGCAACTGCCTTGGCCGTTTCCATCATCATGTTGTAGTCCTCTCCAGGAAGACCATTTATAATGTGTACAACTACCTTTATATTTCTGTCTTGTAATTTTTTCAACCCTTCTAAAAATGCTTTGTAGTCGTGGCCGCGGTTTATTATTTTAGATGTTTTGTCATGTATAGTTTGAAGACCTAATTCAACCCATAGATTAGTTCTCTTATTTAATTCGTCTAAATAATCTACCACATCGTCTTCTAAGCAGTCAGGTCTTGTTGAAATCGAAAGACCTATTACATTTTCAAAAGTCAGCGCTTCTTCGTATTTTTGCTTTAGTACCTCTAGTGGAGCGTATGTATTTGTATACGCTTGGAAATAAGCGATATATTTAGCATGAGGCCATTTTTTATGCATCATTGCTTTTATTTCATCAAATTGCTCGCTCAGAGGTTCTGCTGGATTTCCTGCAAAATCACCAGAACCACTATTGCTGCAGTAGGTACACCCGCCTCTTGATATTTTTCCATCTAAATTTGGACAAGTAAAGCCTGCATTTAGAGAGACCTTAAATATTTTTTCTCCAAAATTATTTCTAAGGTAGTAGTTCCATGTGTGGTATCTTTTATTATCATCAAATGCATATTTAAATTTTGCCATCTTAAATCACCTTTTTCATAAATATTATTTAATTATATTAACATAAAAATTTTATAATTCATAGGTAATTATATTTTTCCACATCAAAGAGGAAATTAAATGACTATATATAAAATCTAAAATTATATATAATAAAATTACAATAAAGAAAGATGAGATTGTAATATAAGGGAGATAAAAAAATATTTTATTTTACAAAAGTGCTATATTTTTACAAATGTAAAAGTAAAATTACTATTAAATATTTATAAAACGGTAATTTTTACGAAACGTTTTCCTTGTTTACATATTTCGACTTTTTCTGAAAATTCAGATGTAAAAATAAAATTTATATCATATTTTATAAAAAAAACTATTATATTTTTGTAGCAATTCAAATAATACATGTTATAATAAATATGAGATATGAAAACGTTAAGGAGGATTAAAACATGAGATTTTTTTTAGACACAGCTAATATTGATGAAATTAAAGAAGTAAACGATATGGGAGTTATAAGTGGAGTTACAACTAACCCATCTTTAATAGCTAAAGAAGGTAGAGATTTTAAAGAAACTATAAAGGAAATTGCATCAATAGTTGATGGACCAATAAGTGGAGAAGTTAATAGCGATGATGCTGAAGGTATGATAAAAGAAGGTCGTGAAATAGCAGCAATTCATCCAAATATGGTAGTAAAAATACCAATGACAGCAGAAGGTTTAAAAGCAGTAAAGGTTTTAAATAAAGAAGGAATAAAAACTAACGTAACATTAGTATTCTCAGCAACTCAAGCATTACTTGCTGCAAGAGCTGGAGCTACATATGTATCACCATTCTTAGGTAGATTAGACGATATATCTACACCAGGTATGGATTTAATAAGAACTATAGCTGAAATATTTGCAGTTCACGATATAGATACTCAAATAATAGCAGCTAGTGTTAGAAATCCAATCCATGTTATAGATGCAGCACTTGCTGGAGCTGATATAGCAACTGTTCCAACAAAAGTTGTAAACCAAATGTTAAAACATCCATTAACAGATCAAGGTATAGAAAAATTTAAAAAAGATTGGGAAGCTACTTTCGGAAAATAAAAATAAATAAAAAAAGTCAACTAGGTTTTATCACAACGTTTTAAAAATAAATGGAGGAAATATATGAACAATTTAGATGTAAAATGCATAAATGCAATAAGAGTACTAGCTGGAGATGCTATACAAAAAGCTAACTCAGGACATCCAGGTTTACCACTTGGTTCTGCTAGTATGGCGTACACTTTATGGACAAAGATGAACCACAATGGAAAAAATCCTGACTGGAAAAATAGAGATAGATTTGTATTATCAGCAGGTCATGGATCAATGCTTGAATACGCATTACTACACTTATTCGGATATGGAATAACTGTAGATGATATAAAAGAATTTAGACAATGGGGAAGTAAAACTCCAGGACATCCAGAATATGGTCACACTAAAGGTGTAGAAATAACTACAGGACCTTTAGGACAAGGTATCTGTAATGCTGTAGGTTTTGCTATAGCTGAAGCAAAACTTGCTGACAAATTTAACAGAGATGGATTCAATGTAGTAGACCACTATACATATGCAATAACTGGTGATGGGTGCTTAATGGAAGGTGTTTCTTCTGAAGCTTCTTCACTTGCAGGTACATTAGGACTTGGAAAATTAATATTACTTTACGATTCAAACAACATAACTATAGAAGGAAATACAGACGTAGCATTTACAGAAGACGTTGCTAAACGTTATGAAGCTTACGGATGGCAAGTGTTAAAAGTAGAAGACGGAAATGATATAGAAGCTATAGCAAAAGCTATAGATGAAGCTAAAGCAGAAACTAATAAACCTTCTATAATAATAGTAAAAACTCAAATAGGATATGGTTGTCCAGCTAAACAAGGTTCTGCTAAAGCTCACGGTGAACCACTAGGTGAAGACAACATAAAAGAAATGAAAGAATTAATGGGATGGGAAGCTGAACCATTCTTCGTACCACAAGATGTTTACGACAACATGAAACAATATATAGCTAAAGGTGAAAAAGCTGAAGCAGAATGGAATGAATTATTCGCTAAATACGAAGAAGCTTACCCAGAATTAGCTGCTGAATATAAAAAATGGCATGAATTAGACGTAACTGATGAATTATTAAACAACGAAGACTTCTGGAAATTTGAAAAAGGATGCGCTACTAGACAAGCATCAGGAGATGTTTTAAATAGATTAACTGCATTCATACCAAACTTAATGGGTGGATCTGCTGACTTAGCACCATCTAATAAGAGTGATATGAAAAACACTGGATTCTTCTCTAAAGAAGACAGAAGCGGACAAAATATACACTTCGGTGTAAGAGAACACGCAATGGCTGCTATAACTAATGCAATAGCTGCTCACGGTGGACTTAAAGCTTATTGTGCAACATTCTTCGTATTCAGTGATTACATGAAGGGTGCAATGAGACTATCTGCTCTAATGAACTTACCTGTAACTTACATATTAACTCATGATAGTATAGGTGTTGGAGAAGATGGACCTACTCATCAACCAATCGAACAATTAGCTGCACTTAGAAGTTTACCAAACATGACAGTATTCAGACCAGCTGATCCAAATGAAACAGCTGCTGGTTGGTTCTATGCAGTAACTAATAAAACTACACCAACTTCATTAGTTTTAACTAGACAAGGATTACCACTATACGATATAGACGGAAGAGAAGCTTTAAAAGGAGCTTATATATTAAAAGATTCTAAGAAAGATACTCCTGACGTAATACTTATGGCATCAGGATCTGAAGTAGAATTAATATTTAATGCTGCTGATGAATTAGCTAATAAAGGCGTTGACGCTAGAGTAGTAAGTATGCCTTCATTTGAATTATTCGAAGCTCAAGACGAAGCTTACAAAGAAAGTGTACTTCCAAAGGCTGTAAGAAACAGAGTGGCTGTAGAAGCTGCATCTTCTTTCGGATGGCATAAATACGTTGGTTTAGATGGTGCTATAATATCTCTAGATCACTTTGGAGCATCTGCACCAGCAGGAACTTTATTCAAAGAATTTGGATTTACAGTAGAAAATGTAGTTGAAACTGCTTTAAAGGTTGTAGGAAAATAATAATCAAAAAATATTAAATATATAAGTAGACTTGGATTTTATCCAGGTCTATTTTTTCTAAATAAAGATAAGATGGGAGATAATTGATACTATGAAAAAGAAGTATTTTTTCTTTGATATAGATGGGACACTTACAGACAGAACTACAAATGAAATAGTTCCATCGGCAAAGGTAGCTGTAAAAAAATTACAAGAAGCGGGCCATTTTGTATGTATAAATACAGGAAGAGCACACTATAAGGCAGAAAAACCGAGATTAGAATTTGGGTTTGACAACATGGTCTGCAGTGGAGGAAATGGAATTGTAATAAACGGCGAGTTAATTCAAAATACTCCTCTAGATAGAGAAAGCTGTATAGCTGTTTTAGACGAAGCCAAGGAAAAGGGAATAGGATATTTAATAGCTATAAACGATTCAATAGAGGTTTACTCAGATAATGACTTATTTAGAAAACAAGTAGGTGAGAGACAAGAGCCGACGACTTATTTTATTGATGAAAACTTCGACTACAATAAAGTTGAGGATTTTTATAAATTATATCTATCTTTAGATGAAGAAGCTGAAAAGAATTTTAAATCAATAGAACTGTTGGGTCATCTTCGTTTTGTAAAAGAATATCTTATATTTCAACCAGATAACAAAAAAGGCGGTATACTTAAGATGATGGAAATTTTAAATGGAAATATAGAGGATATAGTTGTATTTGGCGATGACTACAATGACTTAGATATGTTTGACAGCAGATGGACATGTGTCGCTATGGGAAATGCCTGCGATGCTTTGAAGGAGAAGGCTACTTATGTCGCTGATAGAAATGTCGATGACGGTATTTATAAGATTTGTAGTGAGATGAATTGGTTTTAATGAAATGCCCTGTATAGATTTTGGTCTATATAGGGCATTTTTTGATAGTATTACATCCTTTTAATTGAATATTTTTACTAGAATTTTATCATAGATTTTTTAAAAAGCAATAATATGTTTTAAAATATCAAAATGGCATGAATTTTGGGGAGATAAATGGAAAAAAATAGTATAAAATAATAATAAGAGGTATCAAAATATTTAATTAAAATTAAGTATTTTTTATCAATAGTTAAAACAAGTGGGGGAAAACAAATATGGATGTAAAAAGTAAATACCAAAAAATTTTTAAAGATTGTATATCTATTATGGAAAAATACGGTATAGATACAA
>NZ_JALEXO010000154.1 GCF_022780145.1 Intestinibacter sp. | reverse complement strand
GAAAGTTTTTAAGTTATATAATTTAAAATTTAAATAATATATCTATTAGATATATAGTTGATATTTGAAGCGTTTAGTGATAATATATCTATTAGATATATTTATAATAGATTCTGTAAGCAAATAGAAAGGAAGAAAGATGAAAAAAAGAACGAGATATGTTTTACTAGGTTTACTCAGAGATGAGGATATGAATGGGTATGAAATCAAAAAAAATATTGAAAACAGAATGAAGTTTTTTTGGAATGAAAGCTATGGTCAGATATACCCTGAGCTGAAAAGATTAGTAGAAGAAGGAAAATTAAAAAAATACGAAGATGAAAAAAACACTACAAAGAGAAATAATTTTAAGTACTCTATTACAGAGGAGGGACTGAGAGAATTTAATAGGTGGATGAAAGCGGATTGTGAAGATGATTCTGTTAGAAGTGAAAAAACACTTAAATATTTTTTGGCTACAGATGACAATAAAATAGAGATTATAAATAATCTAAAAGAGGACATAATATCTGGAGAAGAAAAAATTAATTTATTAAAAACATATAAAGATCAAATAGAAAAATATATAGATGTACATAATAACCATAAGTATTTAATTGAAGTTATAGATTTAGGTATCAAGCAAGAAGAAGTCAAGGTAAAATGGGCCAGAGACTTCTTAGATAAATTATAGGGGGCGATTTTATGGAGTTTAAATTTTCAGTATATGGTTTGGTGATTTTTTTGTTGCCAATGTTTATTAACATAGTGTATTTTTTATTTCCACCTAAAAATATTCAGGAAGAAGCTTCTAGTCAAAATAAAATTTTAGAATTTATAGAGCAAATAAGTAGAATAGCATATGCAGTAGTTATCTGCACTTTAGTCAGCAGAAAAGAGTTAGATTTTAAAAGTCCATTTTTGTATTTAGCTTTGTTGTTTCTAGTTTTATACTACATAGTATGGATTATATATTTTATAAAAGGAAGAGATGTATCCTTGCTTGGAGAAAATTTTTTATTTGTACCGATATCTTTAGCTGTGTTTCCAGTTATGTATTTTATTTTTGCATCTATATGGATGAGTAATTATATAGCTTTAGCGATAATGATTTTGTTTGGAATTATACATTTTAAGATATCTTATAACAATTTATGCATAAATAAATAATAAAGATTCCACTCTTTTAAATTTATGCTAAAAATATACAAGAAAATATTGAAATTTAAAAAGATATGTTTTAATATACCTATAGGGGGTATTTTTAAAATAGTATATTTTCTAAAATATAAATTGATAAATTAAAGAGGAGGAAATCTTATGGAAGCTACAATCAAAGAAACCTACAAAGTCGAAGGTATGATGTGCGCAGCTTGCGCCAAAGCAGCCGAGAGAGCAGTCAGAAAAATCGACGGAGTGATAGATCAAAATGTAAATATAGCTACAGAAAAGCTGACTGTAGAATACGAAACAGACAAAGTAAATTACGAGATTTTGTCAAAAGCAATAGAAAAAGCAGGCTACAAGCTTGTAAAAGAAGAAAACATTAAAAAAATCGAGCTTACAGTTCACGGCATGACTTGTGCAGCTTGTTCAAAGGCAGTTGAGAGGGTAACAAAAAAACTAGATGGTGTCAAAGAATCAAGCGTAAATATAGCGACAGAAAAGGCGACAATCTCTTATGATCCATCTAAAGTTAGATTATCTCAAATAACAAAAGCAATCGAAAAGGCAGGATATGAGCCTATAACTGAAGAAAACAAAGAGACAGTTGACGAGGATCAACAAAGAAAAGAAAGAGAAAAAAACACTCTATTTAAAAAGTTCATAACTGCAATCTGCTTTGCGATACCACTATTTTACATAGCTATGGGACCTATGGTTCCAAGTCCAATCGGACCTTGGCCACTTCCTGACATCATAAGCCCAGACACTCATATAATAAATTACGCACTTATACAAATTGTGCTTGTAGTTCCTATAATGCTAGTTGGATATAAATTCTACATAAATGGGTTTAAATCACTTTTTAATGGAAGTCCTAACATGGACACTCTAGTTGCAATAGGTACATCTTCAGCGTTTATATACAGCTTATACACTACTATAAATTTAATAAATAACTCAGGTGCTTCAATGGCTGAGCATATGTCTCATCATCACCAACTTTACTTTGAAAGCGCCGGTATAATAATAGCCTTGATACTTCTTGGCAAGTTCTTAGAATCTAGATCAAAGGGCAAAACTTCTGAAGCCATCAAAAAGCTAATGGGACTACAACCAAAGACAGCTGTAATTTTAGTTGACGATAAGGAAGTAGAAGTTTCAATAGACGAGGTTTTAGTCGGCGATATAGTAGTAGTAAAGCCAGGAGAAAAAATACCTGTCGATGGTAAAATCGTATTTGGACATACATCAATAGATGAATCAATGCTTACAGGTGAAAGTATGCCAGTTGAAAAAACTATCGGTGACAGCGTAACAGGAGCCAGCATAAATAAAAACGGTCTAATTAGATTTGAGGCTACAAAAGTAGGAAAAGATACTGCTCTAGCTCAAATAATAAAGCTTGTAGAAGATGCACAGGGAACAAAAGCTCCAATTGCCAAGCTTGCTGATACCGTAGCGGGGTATTTTGTACCTGCAGTTATAACTATTGCGATAATTGCAGCACTACTTTGGGCATTTGTAGGCAAACAAAATACGACTTTTGTACTTACAATATTCATATCAGTATTAGTCATCGCTTGCCCTTGTGCACTAGGACTAGCAACACCTACAGCTATTATGGTAGGAACTGGTAAAGGTGCCGAAAACGGAATACTTATAAAGAGCAGTGTTGCTTTAGAGCTTGCCCATAAAGTAAATACTGTGATATTTGATAAAACTGGAACAATAACAGAAGGTAAGCCAAAGGTGACAGATATAATTACTTTTTTAGATAATACTGAAGATTATATAGTTAAATTAGCAGCATCAGCTGAAAAAGGCTCTGAGCATCCATTAGGTGAAGCTATAGTCAGATATTCAGAAGAAAATAAAATCGATTTACTAAATGTCGATAAATTTAATTCAGTTACAGGAAAAGGTATAAATGCAGTTATAGATGGTAAAAATATAAATCTTGGTAATGTAAAGATGATGGAGGATTTAAATATATCTCTAGACATTGTAGAAAATAAATACGAAGAGCTATCTAAGCAGGGTAAAACACCTATGTTTATATCTATAGATAATGAATTAGCAGGAATAATTGCAGTGGCAGATGTCGTGAAAGAAAGCAGTAAAAAAGCGATAGATCTTTTACACAACCTGGGCATAAAAGTAGCTATGGTCACAGGTGATAACAAAAACACTGCAAGTGCAATAGCCGACCAAGTTGGAATAGATATAGTCCTAGCAGAAGTACTTCCAGAGGATAAATCAAAAGAAGTCAAAAAACTACAAGCTGAAGGCAACTTCGTAGCTATGGTAGGAGATGGTATAAATGATGCACCAGCTCTTGCAGCGGCAGACATAGGTATGGCTATAGGAAGCGGTACAGATGTAGCTATAGAATCAGCAGATATAGTACTTATGAAAAATGACTTGATGGATGTTCCGACAGCTATTAAGCTTAGCAAGGATACTATAAGAAATATCAAGCAAAACTTATTCTGGGCGTTTGGATACAATACAATAGGAATACCGATTGCAGCAGGAGTTTTACATATATTTGGAGGACCTCTTCTAAATCCTATGATATCAGCTGCAGCGATGAGCTTAAGCTCTGTGTCAGTAGTATCAAATGCATTGAGACTTAGAAATTTTAAACCATATAATTAGAATAAAATATAATTAAAAAGCTAGAGGGATATATCTAATATAAAGGATATATTTATCTGGCTTTTTTGCATTTCTGATTTAATAAATTAAAAAAAAATACAATAAAATAAAACAAAATATTGAGATATTAGAAATCATATTGTGTTATAATAATTTTAAAGATAAATTTGAGTATTTTTATAATAAAAGTATATTATAAAAATATGGTATTTTTTTGGTTTGAAATGGCTAAATTATAATGGAGGTTGAAAATGGAAGCGTATATATTGATAATAGAAGATGACTATAAAACTCAGCAGTTATTAAAACAATTTTTGACCTCAAATGGTTATGAGATAAATTGTGCGGGAGATGGTTTAGAGGGAATTCAAATGTATAAAGAAAACGATTACGATTTAATTCTTTTGGATGTTA
>NZ_JALEXO010000141.1 GCF_022780145.1 Intestinibacter sp. | reverse complement strand
AATCGCACCACATGTAGTTAGAAAAATATTTGGTTCAAACCATAGATATGTAATACCGATGTCTTTTGTGTTTGGAGGCTGCTTGATGGTAGTTACAGATTTAATTGCGAGAAGCTTGTTTGCGCCAGTAGAGCTTCCAGTAGGGGCAGTTACAGCTATTATAGGGGCACCATTTTTTGCATATGTTTATTTTAAAAAGGCGAGTTGATAATTATGTTAGAGGTTAAGAAGCTTTATAGCGGATATGAAGGAAAAGATATATTAAAGGATATAAATTTTACAGTTAAAAATGGAGAAAATTTATGTATAGTAGGCCCAAATGGATGTGGCAAAAGTACGCTTCTAAAGTCTATTGCAAATATTTTAGAGTACAAGGGGAGTATTTTAGTAGACGGTCAAGAAGTGTTTTCTATGGATAGAAAACACTTTGCAAAAAAAGTAGGACTTATGAGTCAAATTACAGAAATTTATTTTCCATATACAATTTACGACACAGTATCTTTAGGCAGATATGCTTATAGCAAGGGCATACTTAGTAAATTATCCAAGGAAGACGACGAAATTATATTAGACAGTATAGATAAAGTCGGGTTGTTGGATATAAAGGATAAATTAATAACAGAGCTTTCAGGTGGGCAGATGCAGAGGGTTTTTTTAGCGAGGGTATTTGCACAGGATCCAGATATAATATTGCTTGATGAGCCTACAAATCATTTAGATTTTAAAAATCAAATAGATTTATTGGAAAACTTAAAGGAATGGATTAAAACAAATAATAAAATTGTAGTCGGAGTTTTACACGATTTAAATTTAGTTCAGTATTTTGCGGATAATGTTTTAATGTTGCAAAATGGTAAAGTGGTATCTTACGGTCCGCCTCAAAAGGTATTAAATGATCCAGTATTAGATGATTTATACGGAATAGATATTAAAGGTTTTATGTTAAATATTTTAAAGAAATGGGAAGGCTCCGTTGCAAATTAAATAAATCAAATAGGGTGCTAATATAGAACCCTATTTGATTTTTAAATATTGTATTTACAATGATTCACTATAAAAGATATTCCATAAATACAGGAACTTGTTTTTCCCAGCTAGCCTCGTTGTGTTCTCCTCCTGGTATTAATCTAGGGTAACAATTGCATCCCTTAGATTGAAGCTTATGGCATATTTCTAGCATATAAGATGTATATTCTACCCTTCTGTATTCATTTTCTAGTTCTGTGCTTCCTATATCCATATAGAATTTTGTACCCTTTCTAGGTTGGCTTGATATTACATCCTCCATAAATTTGTCGTAGCATAATTCAAAAGAAGAAGATAAACAAGCGCATTTTGAGAATACATCAGAATATTTGATGCCAGCATATGCAGCCATTAATCCTCCCATAGAGCTTCCACCTATTAGTGTGTTTTTACGGTCTGTTTTAGTTCTGTACTCAGAATCGATCATAGGTTTTATGACATTTATCATCCATTCTAGGTATTCGTTGCCTTTTCCCTTTATAAATTCACCGTAGTAGTTTTCTAGGTCGTATGGACAGTATTCAGACATTCTTTCGTTGCCTTCAAAGCTACATTGAATTCCAACGACTATTAATTGAACGTCATTGTTTTCTAAATATTCCTTCATACCCCATGATTTGCCGAATGCGGCCTCTTCATCAAAGAACAAATTATGTCCATCGAACATATAAAGAACAGGATATTTTTTTCTTCTTTGATGGTAATCGTTTGGAAGATATATATTTACAACTCTGCTCCCTGAAAATATACCTTCCATTTCAATATACTTTTTTTCTATCATCAGTAATCACCTCATGTATATTTTTAGTCACTTTAAAATATACCACAATTTGGATATAAAATACATAAAAATATAAATAGATGTAAACTTATATTTGTAAGTCGAATATAAAATTTATATTTTATATAACTTAATTAATATATTTGTAAAAAATAAAAAAATTAAAATTAGATGTAGCGTTAAAAAAAACTGACAAAAAAATTTTCAATGTGATAAAATTATATTGTAAGATTTTTTACAAATATAACATGAAGTAACGAATGTTAAGCTGCAAAAATAAAAAAATAAACTGTTAATTAACGTGCTAGCATTAGAATTATAAGTATCTATATCAATTATATTAAGAATATTCATAATTTTTTCATATCATTATAGTTTGAAAATAATACATTTAGAAATTAATAAATCAATAAAAAATAGAAAGGGATGTAAATATGTTTAAAAAGGGAGAATATGTGATTTACGGTAATGCAGGCGTTTGTCAAATAATAGATATTTCAACTTTGAATATGCATGGTGCACCTAAAGATAAATTGTATTATATATTAGAACCTGTAAATCAAAATAGCAGTAGAGTTTTTTCACCAATAGATAATAAAAAAGTTATTATTAGAAAATTGATGTCTAAACAAGATGTGGAAACTTTAATAAGTGATATACCAAATATAAAAGAGTTATTAGTGGAAGATGAAAAGCTACGTGAACAGACATATAAGGATTGTATAAAAAGCTGTCAATGTAGAAAATTATTAAGTCTTATGAAAACTATTTATCAGAGAAAAGAAGAGAGATTGAATCAAGGGAAGAAGCTGAGTGCTACTGATGAGAAATATTTTAAATTAGCACAGGATAATCTTCAAACAGAGCTATCTATATCTCTAGAAATACCTGTAAATGAAATGGAGCGATATATATTAGATAAAATAAATAAATAATAAAAAATATTAAGCTATAGAAAATAGAGACGTATTTTCTATAGCTTATTTTAATAGTATCATACTACTTGCTTTCAATGTAGTTTACTATATCACCGATAGTTTTGAATTCTTCAGCATCTTCTTCAGAAATTTCTATATCGTATTTATCTTCTAATGCCATGATTACTTCAACAGCATCTAAAGAATCGGCATTTAAATCATCTTTAAGAGAAGTATCTAAAGTTAATTCATCTAAATCGTCTATGCTTAATTGTTCTGCTATTATGTCTCTTATTTCTTCAAACATTTTATACCTCCAACTTTTATCCAATATTTAAATTTTTAATAGTAGTTTAATATAATAATAATTAATTTTCAATATATATTTAGAAAATAGTAGAATTATTTTTATCCTTTACAAGTTAAAATATTTTATACATATACTATCTATAAATATTATTTTAGAGAGCTATTTTAAATTTAATATGAACGAAATTTGGAAGTTAATAAAATTTTAATAAAAGTAACTTATTCATGTAAAAAATCATATATTAAAGCAAATATAAACCTTGTCGAGGGGGAGAATTTATGTCTAAGTTGGAGAGTAATCTTTCTAGATTTTTTGGAGATTGTGGAATTAATTTTAATGGTGGAATATTAATAGTCATAGTTTTAGTATTTTTGCTATTATGCACAGATATTTTAGATAATTTTTTTGATGATGATAGTATTTGGATATGGATTATATTGATAATTTTGCTGTTATTTAATTTCGACGATGGATGCTGCTGTTAATATAAAATATTAAATAAAAAGTTAGTTTTTTGATAAAATATCATAAACTGACTTTTTTTATTGAAATATATTGTAAAACTTTAACATATTTGTTACATTATTATTATTTGATAAAGAAAAATAAAATGATATAATAATTCTTGGAAAAATAGAAAAGTGAATATTTTATAAAGGGAGTGATTTAAATTAAATTAAAAAAACAAATAAAAATAGGATTGGTAGCACTTGGAGTGATAGCTGGATGCATTGCTGTTATTTTTTCGATAAAGTCTTTAAATAGACAAAGTAATAATGAAGATGAGCAAATAAAACAAGGCGTAGAAATTATAAAGAACCTAGAAAAGCAAGATGTAGTACAGGTCGAAGAAAAAATTGCTTCTATAAAAGCTCAAAATGGAATAACAGATCAACCAGTAGCTACAACAGATGATCAAGACTCTTCAGGTAAGGTTAATTATAAAAGTAAATTCGATTCATCAGTTATAGTTGGAGATTCAAGAGCAGAGGGTATTTCTGCATATGGATTTTTAACTCAGTCTTCTGTAGTTGCATATAAGGGAAGAAATATAGCCAATGCAAAAAAACAAGGCGATATAAATACAGCTATTGGTTTATATCCTAAAAATATGTTTTTTACATATGGAATAAATGATATTGAATGTTACAGCGATAGTGCTAAGTTTATAGAACAATATGAAAGTGTAATAGATTTAGTAAAATCTAAGCTGCCTAATACTGATATATACATATGTTCAATACTTCCAGTTCAATCATTTACATTATCTCAACAGCCTAATTATGCAAACATAGACAAATGGAATTCTGATTTACAAGCTATGTGTCAAAAGAAGGGCGTTACATATTTAGATGCAAATGGAATTGTAGAACAAAGTGATTATGAACCAGATGGGATACATTTCGGACCAAATTTTCAAAAGAAATGGCTTGATTTCTTTATACAAAAAGGGAATTTGTAAAATTTAGAGAGGTTTAACATAAAATGAAATTAAAAAAAAGAATAAAAAGTATTGTAGCAATTTTATGTTCTTGTGTCGTTTTTGCAGGATGCAGTAGAGTAAATGACAATTTAACTGCTAAAGATATACAAAAATCTATAGTAGATACAGGTCTTGTCAAAAATATGGAAGAAACAGGAACTAAAGGATTAAAAAGATATTACGGCTTAAATGCAAGTGATTTCGACAGTGTTGTTTTATACACACCAGAATCATCTATGGAAGTAGATGAGATGCTAATTGTAAAAGTTAAAGATAAATCTCAAATAGAAGGTTTAGAGGATGCGATTGATAATAGAGTAAATTCTCAGCTTCAAAGCTTTGGAAGCTACGGTCCAGAGCAATGTGCATTATTAAATGATTATGAGTTAAAAACAAAGGGAAAATACGTGTTTTTTGCTGTGTCTGAAAATGCAGAGGATTTGAAGGAGGCTTTTAAAGAGTCAATAAAATAATTCCAGATTTAACTTTATCGATAATAAAAAATAAAAAAATGAGAGGGAGGCGATTAAAATAGTATTCAGTAGTATTATATTTTTGTTTACTTTTTTGCCAATAACATTATTACTATATTATGTTAGCCCTAGAATATTAAAAAATTCAATATTATTAATAGCTAGTTTAGTTTTTTATGCATGGGGAGAGCCTGTGTATGTATTTTTAATGATAGGAACGATCTTAGCGGACTATTTTTTAGCTATACTAATAGATAAGAATAAACACGATGAAGGTAAGTGTAAATTTATATTTATAATTACTATTATTTTCAATGTGGGCATATTAGGATTTTTTAAATATTTTGGTTTCTTTATAGATAACATAAATAGTATTTTTCATGTAAATATTCCTTTTGAAGGGCTAGCTCTTCCAATAGGGATATCATTTTATACTTTCCAAGTATTATCTTATATTGTGGATGTTTACTTGGGTAAGGTTGAAGTTCAACACAATATAATTAACTTTGCTACTTACGTTACAATGTTTCCACAATTAGTAGCAGGACCTATAGTCCAATATCAAACAATAGAAACTCAATTGAACACTAGAAAAGAAAGTGTAATTAAGTTTGGAGAAGGCGTAGAGCGTTTTATACAAGGTCTAGGAAAGAAGGTTTTACTAGCAAATAATATAGGAATGCTATGGACAACTGTTTCTGCTATGGAAATTTCGTCTATATCAGTTCTCACTGCATGGTTAGGTATAATTGCGTATACTTTCCAAATATATTTTGACTTCAGTGGATATTCTGATATGGCTATTGGTTTAGGTAAGATGTTCGGATTTGATTTTATGGAAAACTTCAATTATCCATATATATCAAAGAGTATTACAGAGTTTTGGAGAAGATGGCATATATCTTTAGGAACATGGTTTAGAGAGTATATCTACATACCTTTAGGCGGAAATAGAGTGAGTATGCCAAAGCAAATTAGAAATATATTTGTAGTTTGGTGCCTTACAGGTTTTTGGCATGGAGCTAGCTGGAACTTTGTGATCTGGGGACTTTACTATGGAGTTTTATTATTTTTAGAAAAATTTGCGCTAAAATCTGTTTTAGAAAAGCTGCCTAATAGCTTAAAACACATTTACACAATGCTGTTAGTTATAATAGGATGGCTGTTCTTTGCAAGTGAGGATTTAGGATTTGCAGTTGATTATCTAAAGGTAATGTTCTTTGTATCAGGAAATGCAATAATTGATAATGCGGGAATATTCTACTTATATACTAATATCATAATGATGGTTATACTTTTTGTATTCTCAACACCAGTTATCAAACAAATTTTAGAAAATATTGCAAGAAAATATAGAGATAAATTGATAAATCCATCTTTAGTTATATATGGTTTAGTTTTATTTTTAGTTACGGCTTATTTAGTTAATGAAACTTATAATCCATTCTTGTATTTTAGATTTTAAAGGTGGTGAAAAGTATGACTGAAGCGTATAAAATGAAAAATAGAAATACATCAAAAAATAAAAAAACTAAGAAAAAATTAGGGAAAAAATACTGCATATCTTTGTGTGCGTTATTTATATGCTATATAGTATTTTTTGTGGCAGTGAACACTTTGGGAGAGAAGAAGACTTTCTCAGAAACTGAAAACAGAGTTCTTCAATCAAAGCCGACTTTTTCTGTAGAAAAATTATTTGAGGGAAGATATATAAGTAAGTATGAAAAGTACAAGGTAGATCAGTTTTTTAATAGAGATTTTTGGATAGATGTTAAGGTTAAGACAGACAAGCTATTATTAAAGAAGAGCTCTAATGGAGTTTATCTAGGCAAAGATGGATATCTATTGGAGGATTTCGAAAAGCCTAATGAAGAAAATGTATCTAAAAATCTAAATGCTATAAATGACTTTTCAAAAAAATACAAAGATGTAAAACAGTATATGCTGATATCTCCAACTGCTGTCAGTATTCTAAGAGATAAACTACCACTTGCTGCACCAGTTGAAGATCAACAAAAATATTTAGACGAATACTCTAAAAAGATAGATTCAAATATAAAATTTGTGGATACTTATGCTACTTTACTAGAGCATAAGAGTGAGAATTTATATTATAAAAGCGACCATCACTGGACTACTTTAGGAGCATTTTATTCATACGAAAAATTAGCAGAAGATATGGAATTAAGCTCTAAAGACAGTGATGACTACGATATCGAATTAGTTTCAAATTCATTTGAAGGAGCGCTTGCTTCAGAGAGTGGATACAAGACTGACTTAGATAAGATAAAAGTATATATACCAAAGGATGAAAACGACCAAGTCGTTGTAAATTACGAAGAAGAACAGAAAAAAACAGCCACTTTATACGATAGTGAAAAATTAGAACAAAAAGATAAGTATCAAGTATTTTTAGGAGGAAATCATCCAATTGTAAAAATCGATACTACATCAGATAGTGGAAAGACTCTACTAATATTTAAAGATTCTTACGCAAACTGTTTTGTACAATTTTTGACAACTCATTTTAGTAAAATTATATTAGTTGACCCTAGATATTATTACGAGGATATAGATGAATTGATGAAAAATGAAGGTGTTGACGAGGTACTATATTTGTATAATGCAAATACATTTTTCGGAGATACATCCTTAGCCCCTGTGTTAAACAACGAATAAACGATAAATTTAGTAACCTTTCGACTTTAATTTGCATATTATTTATTAAATAAGTAATATACTTATTAATTTTTGAAAGGGAGAGAAGAATATGTCACAAGAACAAGGTTTATCGAGATTTTTTGGAGGAAACTTCTTTGGAGGAGGATTTTTCTTCATAGTTTTGATTTTGTTGTTGATGCTAGGAGACGATTTAATAGAATGGATACTATGTAATCAAGAATTTTTAATTTGGATAATTATTTTAATAGTATTTTTTAATCTTTGTGATTTTGATTTTGGATGTTGTTAAAATAGGTAACAAATAAATAATTTTATCATAATATATATTAGAGCATAAAGACCTTTATCATAAAAATATGATGGAGGTCTTTTCTTTTTAATTGAGGAGGGATTTTATGAATCGTAAATTATCGAGAATGTTTGAATGTATCGGAGGAAGTGGATGGTGGATTATAATTTTGTTCTTTTTATTTTTAGCTTTTCAAGAGTGTTTTATAGATATTTGTTTGAGTGATTGGATACCGTTTTTAATTTTACTTTTAATAGTATGTTCATGTGACGATGATAATGATGATTGCGATTGTTATCAAAATGGATATACTTGCGGTTGCTAAAATAATAAATTTGTAATTAATATAATTAAAACTTATATATAAATACTTTAAGTATTATCACAAATAATCTGTTTTGCATATTATAAGTTAAGAGCAAAAGCTCAAATATCAACAGGAGGTAATAACAATGTTAGACAGATTATTTGGAGAAAATGGATTCTTTGGAGCAGGAGCATGGTGGATAATAGTACTATTCTTCTTATTCTTAGCATTTGGAGATAGCTGGGTAGATATAGACATAATGGCATGGATACCATTCTTAATAGTATTATTGATATTATGTTGTTGTGGTGACATATTATAGTTGACTGGAGGAAATAAGTATGTTAGATAGATTATTTGGAGAAGGATGTTGCTTCGGAGCAGGGGCATGGTGGATAATAGTATTATTTTTCTTATTCTTAGCATTTGGGGAAAGCTGGGTAGATATAGATATAATGGCATGGATACCATTTTTAATATTATTATTAATATTATGCTGTAGCGGTGGATTTTTTGGCAACGAAGGATGTGGATGCTAGTCTAATTTAAATGAAAATACTAGGCTACATAAATGACATATAAATATCTTTTAGTATTTTTGTCATTTTGTAGTCAAGTATTTTATATTTTGTTAAAAGAACATTTTTACAAAAACTGTATTTATCGAAAATTTACGATTAAATACAGTTTTTTTATGAATTTTCTATTTACGTAGTTTTAAAAATAGTATAAATTATTATTATAGTATTTGTTTCAGATGTTTATACAGCATATGGGAAAACGTAAACATATAAAATTGTATATAAATATAATTTATTTAATATACTTTAAAAAGGGTAGCATATTTGCGATATAAAAATCTATTTAATAAAGAGACTTTTTAGTATCACAGGCATATATATTACAAAAGTATAAATAATATATTTATAAAAAGGTAAAAGTATGTTACAATTAGTTTTTGGCGTGGTGAAACGAAAATAAAATAAGGAGGAAATATCATGAAAAATAACGTTACAATAAAGGACGTTGCAAAATTAGCTGGAGTTTCGATATCGACAGTTTCGAGAGTAATAAATGATTCTAAACCAGTTACAGATGAAGTGAAACAAAGAGTCTTAGATGTAATAAAAGAAACAGGATATGTTCCAAATCCTCTTGCAAGAAGCTTAGTTACTAAAAAGAGTAACTTATTGGGAGTTATAGTACCAGAGATGTCAGATTCATTTGTTAGCGAGGTTGTAAACGGTATAGAATGTGTCGCAAAAATGTATGGATATGATATATTATTAGCAAATACATATTCTGAAAAAGATCAGGAATTAAAAAGTATAGAGTTATTAAAAGCAAAACAAGTTGAAGGTATAGTTATGATTTCGTGGACTTTAGATGAAGAACATGTACAATTAATTAATAATAGTAGTATACCAGCAGCTTATATAAGTAAAACAGCTCAAAAATTTGATGTATATACAGTATGTACAAATAATGAAGATGCAACTTATAATATGACTAAATATTTAATAGACAAAGGACATAAAGAAATAGCACTTATAATGACAAGTGAAGCAGATACTATATTAGAATCAGAAAGAAGAACAGGATACGAAAGAGCATTAACTGAAAGCAACATAAGTATAAATCCAGATATAATAAAATACGGAAATACAGATTATAATAGTGGATATAAAGCGATGATGGATTTATTAGATAAAAATATTAAGCCAGATGCTGTTTTTGTTACAGGAGATGAAGCAGCTATAGGTGCTATAAATGCTATATTTGATAAGGGATATAAAGTTCCAGAAGATATTTCTGTAGCAGGATTTAATAATAGCAAGCTTTCTAAAATATACCGTCCTAAATTAACTACAGTTGGACAACCGCTTTATGATATGGGTGCTGTAGCTATGAGAATGGTAATAAAAATTATAAATGGGGATGCTCTAGAAGAAAAGAAATTTGTTCTACCTTATGAAATAGTGGAAAGAGAAAGTGTAATAGAGAGAAAATAATTTTGCTTATAAATATAAAAGGATCACGTATTTTGTGGTCCTTTTATATTTCATAGGGAATTATATTTAAGATTTAGATAGCTGCTCTTTTTTATATTTAGTAGGTGATAAATCCATAACTCTTTTAAAAATCTCTGTATAATAGCTAGCATTGGAAAAACCTACTTTTTCAGCAATTTCAGTTATATTGTATTTATCGTTTAGAAGCAAAGGGATGCTTTTTTTTATGCGATAATTTAGTAGGTATTCAAAAGGAGTTTGTCGGGTTGCCTTTTTAAAGAACCTACAACATTCGCTTTTGCTTATATTACAAGATTCAGCTATATCATCTAGAGTTATTTTATTTTTATAATTACTATGTATAAAGTCTAGTATTTTAGATAATCTCAAAACATCATTTGAATTTACCAATTGTTTTTCTTGCAAAATACAGTCTATTTCAGTGAAAAATAGAGACCATATTTCACATAGTTTACTTTTCACCAATAATTCATAACAAGGCTTCTTCTCTTGAAATATATCGTTAGC
>NZ_JALEXO010000052.1 GCF_022780145.1 Intestinibacter sp. | reverse complement strand
ACTGGTTTTGCTCCGTATTGTAAAACTAATCCTTCAAATAATCTAGAGTTAAATTCTATTATATCTCCTATTTTAGGTGCTGTATGTCTGTCTATTAGCTCTGTTCCAGTTGGTATTATACCGACTTTGTATTCTTTAAATACTTTTACTTTATCTATTTTTGCACTTATCATAGATCCTATATCTTGAGGTCTAATAGTGTGATAGCTTGGTATAAGCATTTCTTTTTCTACTATATCTTCTCCTAAGCATCTTATATGTTGCCAAGGTATAGCTGGTTTGTATATTTTAACGCTGTCTTCATTTCTTTCTAATAAATCCTCTACCATTATTACAGCATCAAATTGTCTAGGAATTGGATCTCCTGTATCTACAACTACGTAATCTTCATCTAATTTAAGAGTTAATATATTTTGGTCGTTTGCATAGAAGGTTTTTTCGGCCTTTACTGCTATCCCATCCATTGCTGAACAGTTATAAAATGGAGCAGAAAGTTGAGCAAATACTGCTTCTGCACTCATTCTATTTAATGATTCTTCAACATCTACATATTCAACCTCTTTATTTATTTTATCCTTTAATGCATTTAAATATTTTTCTAAACCTTCTTGTAAAGGTATATTTGATAAGTATTTTCCCATTTTGATATTCTCCCTTACTTTATTTTAATATATTTAATTTTCTAGAATAAATTTACTTTAACTAAGTCTCCTTGATTTATACCTTCTAAATCTCTCTCTATCTTCACATATCCATCGCAGTCTGCAAAATGTTTTATCATACTTGATTTTGCAAATATAGGAGTACAAACCAATTTTCCTTCTTCTTCAGTTATATATACAGATAGATATTCTTCTCTACCTCTAGCTTTGTGGTAGTTGTATTTAAATTCGCATACTACGTATCTTTCTTTTTTTGGTTCAAATAGAGATTCTATAAATGGTATGACTATAGATTCTACTACGAAAGCACAAGAAAGTGGATGACCTGGTAATCCTATAAGTAACTTATCGTTTATACTAGCTACAATAGTAGGTTTTCCTGGTTTTATAGCTATACCTTCTATTAAAACCTTGCTGTTTTCGAATGATTCTATAGCATTTATAGTTTCGTCCTTTTTACCCTTAGAGCTTCCTCCAGAAATAAGTACTATGTCACATTCTTTACTTGCTTTATCCATTAAGTTTATTATTTCTTGTAAATTATCCTTTGCTGGTGGATAAATTATTGGGTTGCAAGAAATTTCCTTCATTTGACCATATAGTATGTAAGTATTTATATCTTTTATTTTTGCGTCCTTAATATCTTCTTCTAATGTAAGAATTTCATCTCCTGTAGATATTATTCCAACTACTAATTCTTTATAAACCTCTACTTCTTTTACTCCAGCTCCAGCTAATACTCCTAAATCTCTGTAGTTTACAAGGTGTCCTTTTTTATAAAGAAGCTGATCCTTTTTTATATCTTCTCCAACTTCAACTATATTTTCATTTATAGCTACTCCTTTTTGAACTAATAAATCTTGATCGTTTAGCTTTTCACAGTTTTCTATCATTACAACGCCTTCTGCATTATTTGGAACCATACCTCCAGTTGGAACGTATACAACCTCTTCATTATCAAGAAGTCCTTCATATACCTGTCCCATATAACTATCTCCCACTATTTTCATAGGAACTGGATTAGTATCGCTAGCTAAAAACACATCTCTTACTAATACTGCATATCCATCTACTAAAGATTTTCTAAAATGAGGTACATCTGTATCTGATTTTATATCATTAGCTAAATATCTATTTAAACTTTCAGTAAGTGGTATTGTTTCTGTTTCTAAATTAAAATTAAAATTTTCCTTCATTATCTGTAATGCATCTTGTACTGTGACTACATCAAATAATTTCATATTAAAACCCCCTTCTAAATTTACATATTTTAAAATCTATATAAATTATACAAATTTTATTTACTATATAATTATTCACCTAAAATACTTTTCTTTAACATTTTTATATCTTCTTGATCTAATATATTTTTTTTAATTAAAAATCTACAAAAGCCTAATTCTTCAAATTCATCGCTTTCATCGTGTATTTTACTTTTTTTACTAGGCTTTAGTTCATAGCTTTTATTATTAAAAACTATATCTTCTGCTAATTTTTGAAAATCTTCTTCTTTATCAGCTATACTAGCAAACATACAGCTATCCATTCCATAATGATTTGAGATAGAATCTAAACTTTGGGCTTCTTCTAATGAAAATCCTTTTTTCATTATTTTCTTTATAGATGTACTTCCACAATTTACAATACACCCAAAACAATTATTTTCCTCATTATAATATGCTTCAATATCTTCATTTCCCAATTTATCAGCTATTTTTTTATTTATATTATAAAGTTTTTCTTCAGATTTTGGTTGCAAAAATTTTTCTTTATTCAAAACAATTGCCTTTAATTTTTTCTCTCCCATTAATTTGCCAAGCCCATCTTTTCCACAAGATTTATTTCCAAGAATTATTCTAGAAAACTCTACTCCATGACACGCTGCAATTCCTATTTGAGCTATTTCAATATCTTCATTATTTAAATCTTTTTTTATTTTATTTTCTGTTCTTTCTTTATCATAAAAATATATCTCTTCAGCATCTTTTATAAAAATATTCTCATTATCTATATAAACATACACAGATTTTTCTGATCTACCTTTAATAAATAGATAGTCATAACCATTACATTTTAAATAATGTGCAAAATAACCACCTGCCTTTGAATTACTATTTTTAGAATAAATATTTAATCTATTCAATCCTAAAACACCATATCCACATAAACTCGGTGCTTCAAAAATTAAATCGTCATTTTCAGCTATTAATTTTTGGTTATCTTCTATATTTTTAATCGATACTTGATTAGTAGTTAAATCAACAACAGCAACTTTTTTCAATATTTATCACCCTTTATATAAAATATTAATCTGTCCAAATTCTATGGACAAGATATAATTCCTTCAGACCAAAGACATGCTCCACATGTAGGCTTTGGATTTCCGAAGCAATCCTCTATATTTTCTTTCCAGTTTTCACATCCTCCACATACTACACATGGAGAAAAACTAAATTCATCGACTCTTTTTCTAAAATCTGTATATTCTTTTGAATTCCAAATATCCTCTAATGACGAATCATTTAAATTTCCAAAAGAATGATGGTATACCTTTCTCTTTTCAGTAAATAAATAAGTTTCACTGCTATGTAATAATGGCATACATGGCGATATATTACCGTCATTTTTAACAAATGTACAACCTTCATCTATAAATTTACACGCATGTGCTTTTCTAGATATTTTATTATTACTAACACTTAAGCTAGAAACTTGAGATGTTAAAAGCTTGATTAATGTTTTCTCTACAGAATTCATATTCCAATCCATAATAGGAATATTTATCTCTGGAAGGATGCTAAACATAGATTCTGAACTAGTATCAACTCCAAGTGATCTAGAATATAAAATATCATTTGTAGAAGCCTCATCTGATGGTAATAAATTGGAAACGTTAACTTTATTTACACCGTTAATAGCACAGAACAAAGGCATTTTTTCTAATTGATCGATATTACTTTTCATCGCTACGAAAGCTAGACCTAATTTTACATTATTTTTTGAATGTTTGGTTTCTGGATTGTATTCCCTAACTCTATTAAAAGATTTGATATTATTTATGACTTTTTTTAACTTACTATTTACTCTTATTTTTTCATAATCCTCTTCTTCTAAAGAATCTATAGAAATCCAAAGCATAGTGAGTCCAGCATCTATTAAAGCCTTAGACATCTCTTCAGTAAGTAAAGTTCCATTAGTAAGCAGTTCCACTTTCTCAACTTTATTCGATGCTATTTTTATCATTTCTATTATATCAGGATGATGAAGAGGTTCTCCCATACCACTAAAAAACACAGTCTCTACAGTATCTGGCATAGTATTAATTGCCTTTTTATAAATATCTAGATTCATATCTGAAAGCTTTTCATCTATCCATGTATTTCTAAAGCACATTTTACAATTTAAATTGCATTTAGAAGTAGGCTCAATATACAATTTTTTTAATTCATTTATCATGCAAATCCTCCTTGTTTAACATAACATTATGTTAACTTATTTATATTTGAATCCTATTTTTCCGCTCTATCAATTAGATAATATATTATTTCTTATTAATTTAATAATGTATTATCTAATCAATAGAGCGATGAAAACCACCGCTCTATAAAACAATTTCAAAATATGTATTATTCTTTAAACTTATTCACCTATAACAAAATATAAAGGTTCACCATATTTATCTTTTCCGTATTCTCTTATTGTGTCTTTCATTTCATCACTTGAATAGAATTCAACTAATTTATCTGTTATAGCTTTTGTTTCATCATCTATATCTTTTATTCTTACTACACTATATACATTTTTTAAAGTTTCGTCTTCGCCTATAACGATTTCTAAATCTAAATTATCTTTATTAGATAAATAAGTAGCTTTATCTGTTATAACGTATCCACCCATTTCACTTGCCATTTTTACAGTTTCAGCTTGACCTTTTCCTGATTCATTGTAATTAGAAAAATCAGGTGTTTCTATTCCAGCTTCTTTCCATATACTTAATTCTTTAACGTGAGTTCCTGATTGATCCCCTCTAGATAAGAACACTAAATTATTATCAGCTATATATTTAAATGCATCTACTACATTTAATTTAGATATTTTTTCATTGTGTTCTCCACCTTTTGGTCCAAGTACAACAAAATAGTTATACATTATTTCAGTTCTATCTACTCCATATCCTTCTTTTATAAATTCTTCTTCTTTAGATTTAGCATGAACGAATAGTATATCAGCATCTCCTGTTTTTCCTAACTCAATAGCTTCACCTGTTCCTCTTGCTACAACATTAACTTTTACTCCATTTTCTTCTTCAAAAGTTTTTAAAGTATCAGCAAGAAATCCAGTTTCATCTAAGCTGTATGTTGAAGCCATTGTTATTTCTTTTACTCCAGAATCTTTACCTTCAGAACTTGCACTGCTACTGCTACTAGAACTAGTTGATGAACATCCCACTGCTGTTAAACCTAAAACTAGTGTTAAAGCTAACCCCATAATTTTTTTTACATTCTTCATATAATTACTCCTCTTATAAACTAATTAAACATTTTTCAAACAATAAAATTTTTTAATACACAATTATTTACTTTCATCAAATGTATAGAATAAAGGTTCTCCATATTCTTTTTCGCCGTATTCAGCTATTTCTTTTTGAACTTCATCTGATTGATAATATTCTAAAAGTTTATTTGTCATTTCTTCCATTTCTGGATCTAAGTTAGCTATTCTAACTATAGAATAAACATTTTTTAAGCTTTCATCAGCTTGTTTAACTATTTCTAAGTCTAATTTATCTTTGCTTGCTAAAAATGTACCTATATCAGTTAAACAATAAGCTCCCATTTCGCTAGCCATTTGTAATGTAGCTCCCATACCTTTTCCTGCTTCATTGTAATTAGAGAAATCAGGTGTTTCTATTCCAGCTTCTTTCCATATGCTTAATTCTTTAGTATGAGTTCCTGATTCATCGCCTCTAGAAACGAAAGTTAAATCATTATCAGCTATATCTTTGAATACATCTGGAGCACTCATATCTTTCATTTCTGCATTATGTTCTCCACCTTTTGGTCCTACTATTACGAAATAATTGTACATTATTTCATTTCTGTCTACTCCATATCCACCTTTTATGAAGTCTTCTTCTTTAGCTTTAGCATGTACGAATAGTATATCAGCATCTCCTGATTTTCCTAATTCTAAAGCTTCACCTGTTCCTTTAGCTACTACATTAACTTTTACATTATTAGCTTCTTCAAAACCTTTTAATGTTTCTGCTAAAAATCCTGTGTCGTCTAAGCTTGTTGTTGTAACTAAAGTTATTTCTTCAACCGCCTTGTTTTCCTTTTGTTCTTCACTTGCTGAAGCACTTGAACTTTGTGATGTTTGATTAGATGAGCATGCCACCATGCTTATACTTAGCACTGCTGCTAGCATAACTGTTAAAAATTTTTTGACCATTTCTAGTCCCCCTTTATTAATATAAAAAATATATATTTAAAATTTCTATCTTATAGCCTTTTAATATAAAATTATCTCATTTATATAATATTTTAAATAAAGATAGAAATTTTAAAGTCTAATTAAAATAGTTTTAAAGCTTTATTATCATCTACATAGATAAAAATAGCTTATTTTTGAAAAATTCATCCTTTTTATATTTTCCTATTAGTTTTAAATTTTCCATAAAAACTATTTCGTCGCTAACTCTATTTCCCTGTACAAAATCGTGAGTAATTAATATTACTGATCGATTCATACTTTTTAATTCTCTTAATTTTTCTTCTACTAGCTCTATAGTTTTAAAATCCATACTCGCCATAGGTTCATCTAAAAGAATATATTCCTTATTCATAAGTAGAGTCCTAATGAATTGTGCTTTCGCTTGTTCTCCACCTGATAATTTTTTTATATTTGTATCTAATCTATGCTCTAAATTAAATTCTTTTATTAATAATTCTAATTCTGTCTTTCCTAATAAATCGCTATTTTTACTGTATTTATATAAATAATCAAAATTGTCTCTTAATGTTCCTGTTAAAAAATATGATTTTTGAGGATTATAACTCATATATTGATATACAACTTCTTGACTAAATCCTTTACCTTCTATATCTATACTTCCTTCATCAAAATCAACGATATTATATAAAATTTTAAATAAAGTACTTTTTCCACTTCCATTATGACCCAAAACAGAATATATTTTGCCTTTTTCAAAAGTCAATTCATCTACTTCTAATGGATTTTGATATTTTATATTCTTTTTTATATTTTTAAGATATATCATTTATTTCCTCCTCTATCTACCGCTATCTATATATCTCTTTGCAATCTTCTAATAATAAAAGTTGATGCAAATGAAATAGTAAGTAATATTGCTGCTATTATAAGAGAATTTCCGAAATTACCCATTGATGTAGATTGAGAAATATAAGTAGTCATAACTCTAGTTTTTCCTCTTATATTTCCACCGACTAGCATTACTGCACCTACTTCTGAAATTCCTCTTCCAAAAACAGTTATTAATATAGTCGCTAGATAAGGTTTTATTTCTTTAAAAAATATCCATTTTTGTTGTATCTTTTCTACTTGTAATATTTTACATGTAATTAGTATATCCTCACCGCATTTATTTAAAGCATCGACAATTAAACTAATTGACATCGGTATTAAAAGAAGAACTTGTGCTATTATCATCGCTGGACAAGTAAATAACAGTTCAAAACTACCTAATGGTCCTTTTTTGGACAACATAAGAAATACTACAAGACCCATTACTACTGGTGGAGTACTCATTAGTGCATTTACTACTAGCATAAATTGTTTTTTTAATTTAAAATCTTTTAAATAAATAATTATACTTAAA
>NZ_JALEXO010000031.1 GCF_022780145.1 Intestinibacter sp. | reverse complement strand
TTTTCCCTATAAGTATAACTTTATATGAGTTTTGTTGATTTATCAATAGGTGTGGGTTATTTAATTTTACTTAGCTCGTCCATGAAGGCTGGTTTTCTCTTGTATAATATTTTTAATTCATTTACGATTTTGTTCTTTCTGTCATTCCCTGCCAACTTTTTGTAAATTCTTATCTTTGAACATACTATGCTGTATTTAGTTCTATTTGAGGCTTGTTCTGCTAATTCCTTTATGAAGGTTTCGTATATTTCTATAACTTCATCCTTGTATTTTGGATTTAACATATCTGCAAATCGTTCAATGTTCCCTGGATATTTTTTTACATATGCTAAAATTTCCTCTAAATCATTCTCCTCTTCAGCTATATTTATAAATTGCCAATCACCTATGTTATTACAATCTTTTAATTCCTGTTTTATATTTTTGAAGAAATTTTTGTCATTTGATAATTCCTTTAACTCATCATAATACTCTATCTTACCTTTTAATAATAGTATTTTCGCCAATTCTCGCTGCTTTTCAACTTGATTACTAGCTTTATATACTTTATATCTCAATTCATCTGCACTACATCCTTTGAACTTAAATTCTTTGTCTTGCTCTAATTTAGAAATTAAATCCATCGCTTTATCGAATTTTTCATTTACAATGTATCTTTCAATTAAAAATTCTAAAAAATCATTTTTATCTATATGCTCATATAAAAACTTCTCAACTTCTTGATCATCTCCATATAAATCTAACATTTTATATATCGAATCTAAGTATATCTCGCTTACATATTGCCCATAATAACCCTTGTCTACATTTTGCATATCTCGAGTTATTTTTAAATTTAGCTTCTCTCTTAGCTCTTCTGTATACGCTATATTGCAGCAAATATCAAACAATGCCTTCTTATATGGCTCCCACCCATCAAAAATACGGCTATATGTCATATCCAGTATTTTATCGAACATTTTATTTATAGCGATTTTATCATTATTATCCTTTGCATCTATAACAGTGTTGTTTATCATATAAAATATATCATCTATAAAATCACCTATAAATCCATCTGAATCATCTGCATGGCTAAGTATTCTGAAGCCTTCCTCTAATAGCATAAGTAAAATATCTATTGCTAATACACTATTTTGAATAGCTTCAGCTCTATTTAATAGTTCACCTAATTCGCTTACAAATGAAGATACTTTTTTCCATTCTATATATCCATATCTATCTGCATATTTCCTTACAATCGATTTCATCAGCCTTCTGCAATTTTCCAATTCAGCTTTGTCGTCAACTGGTGAGTATTTCAGTGTTACGTAATTTTGTATTGTGCTGTTGTTTGTTGCTGCATATCTTATTATTTCTTTCAGCTGTTCTTTATTTAGTGTTTGTAGTATTTCTTCAAATGATAGTTTTTTCGTTTTTGTTTTATTATTTTGTTTTGAAGTTTTATTTATTTTTATTTGTATTTTATTTTGGCTGTTTTCTAGGAGCTCTCTTAGCTTGTAGTAAACAGCTACTTCATGCTTGCATGTTGGACCGTAGTCGTATGGGCAGTCGCAGTTTGAGTATATGATGTCGCCATTTTCGTTTAGTTTGACTGTAACTGTGTAGTCTTGAGTTCCGTATACTTCGAATTTGTATTCGCCGTTGTTTTGTTCGTATTCTTCGTATATGTTTTCGTCTGTGTAGTATTTGTAGCCTCTTTTCTGAATGGTTGTGTCTATGTATTCTTCGAAATTATTTATGTTCACTTGTTTCACCACCTCATAGTTTTACACTTTTTCAATAAACTCCCTATATATCTTGCTAGGAACCTCATTATGTAGTTTTATTTTCATAGTTATAGGCTTTTCACCCTTATACTCAACAGTATCACCCTTACCTATATAGATATACGGCTGTGCTTTTTTATCTATTTCTCTATATTTTCTAACAAACAGATGTAAATTTATCTTCCTATTCTTATTAAATATCAAGTTTTTCCCTCTATCGCTGCTTTGTGCAGTTGCATTAGGACTTTGCCATTGGAAATAGTTTCTGTCTAGGAATTTATCTTTGTAATTGATTCGCTCCTCTATTCCTTCCTCTTTATGAAGGTCTATAAATAAGAAATACTCGTTTCCATTTGTCAAAAGACC
>NZ_JALEXO010000256.1 GCF_022780145.1 Intestinibacter sp. | reverse complement strand
TGATTTATACATATCGCTATGGCTAAAGTAAGTATTGCAACTGGTAGATATGTCATAGCCATGTTAATTGCTGAAGGAATTAAATTTAAACCTATAACTGCTATCATAGCTCCTGTAACCTGTGGTGGGAAATATCTTTTTACCTTTTCCACTCCTATAAGCTTTATAATTACAGACATCACTAAATATAAAAATCCTGCTACTATAATTCCTCCTTGAGCATAAGCCAAATCTCCATTAAAGCTCTCTGAAACCTGATTTATTACTCCTATAAATGCAAAACTTGAACCTAAAAATACTGGTACTTTCCACTCTGAACAAAAATGGAAAATTAATGTTCCTACTCCTGCACAAAAGATTGCCACTGATGGATCAAATCCAGTCAATAGAGGAACTAATACAGTCGCCCCAAACATGGCAAGCAAATGTTGAAGTGATAAAGCCGCTTTTTTCATAAATGACCTCCTAATTTTATTTTGTAGAAATTCTACTCTTTTATTTTCACAGAATCCTCTCCGTCTACCTCCAAAAGCTCGACAGAAATTATCTCCTGTTTTGACGTTGGTACATTTTTTCCTACATAATCTGCCCTTATAGGAAGCTCTCTATGACCTCTATCGACTAATACAGCTAATTGTATCGCCTTAGGTCTTCCTATATCCATAAGTGCATTTAAAGCTGATCTAACTGTTCTTCCTGTATATAAAACATCGTCTACTAAAACTACAGTCTTTTCATTTATATCAAATTTTATATTTGTTCCATTTATTACTGGATCTAATTGGATTTTTTTTAGGTCATCTCTGTATGAAGTAATATCCATTTCTCCTGTAACTACTTTTTTACCTTCGATTTTTTCTATTCTATTTGCTATCCTATTGGCTATAGGTATTCCTCTAGTCTTTATCCCTATTAAAATGACATCCTCTATGCCCTTGTTTTTTTCTATTATTTCATGACTTATCCTAGTAATAGCTCTAGCTATTGCCTTTTCGTCCATTAATTTTGCCTTTTCTACCATAATGCCCTCCTACTAAAAAAACTTCCCATCACAAGACAGGAAGTTTATACTTTATATGCACAACAAAAAAGTATATCTATCCTTATGATATCTCTGTATCAATTAAAGGTATATCTATATTTTTTATGATTCTCTTCAATTTTCAATTATTTATTAAATATTATTTTTTTCTTTAAATACAATTATATATTTTTAAGATTTTTATTTCAATAGTTATTTTAACTTGCCAAGTATTTCTACAAAATACTGAGGTAGCTCTGAGTTAAATTCTACATACTCTTTAGTCGTAGGATGTATAAATCCCAGTTTTCTCGCATGTAGAGTTTGACCTGTACATTTTATTTTAGAATTTTTAGGTCCATATACAGGATCACCTAGAAGAGGATGGCCGATGCTTGCTGCATGGACTCTTATTTGATGAGTTCTACCAGTTTCTAATGTCGCCTTCATATGGGTGAAATTTTCATATCTTTTTATGACTTCAAAATGAGTTACTGCCCTTTTTCCATCTTTTGCAATTGCCATTTTTAGTCTGTCCTTTGGATTTCTTCCTATTGGCTTGTCTACTGTGATTTTGTCTTCTTTTACTACTCCGTAGCATACAAATTCGTACTCTCTAGTTATCGAATGGTCCTTTAGTTGCTCTGCTAAAAAGTTATGCGCGTTGTTGTTTTTAGCTATCATTAAAATACCAGAAGTATCCTTGTCTATTCTATGTACTATACCTGGTCTTATTACTCCGTTTATTGAAGATAGATTGTCCTTACAATGGTATAGTATTGCATTTACCAGTGTATTTTCGTAGTTTCCTGGAGCGGGATGTACTACCATATTCTGTGGTTTATTTACTATTAGTAAATCGTCGTCCTCGTATACTATATCTATCGGTATATTTTGTGGTTTTATTTCTAGAAGCTTAGGAGCCGGTATCTCTATAACTATATGGTCGTCTTCTTTCACTAGGTATTTAGGTTTTTCTATTTTACCGTTTACCTTTACCTTTTTGTCCTTTATTATCTTTTGGATGTAGCTTCTAGACATATCTCCTAGCTGTGATGATAAGTACACATCTAGTCTATCTCCCTCTTCTTCTCCTAAAACTAAAAATTCTCTTATTTCATCTTGGTTTATATTTTTATCCATATTTCTCGTTTCTCTTTCTAAATGTTATTTGTATTTTAATTTTTTTGTTTATTATCGCTAATTATAACATATATACACAATAAAATTGTACCTACCACAATAAAGCAATCCGCTAAATTAAAGACGTAATTCCATATAAAAACAAAATCAAAATAATCTACAACGTAATCTAATCTGATTCTGTCTATTAAATTCCCCAACGCTCCTGCTATAATAAGTACAACTGAAAGCTTTCCTAATTTTGAAGATATTTTATTTGAATGTAAAAAATAAAGTCCTATTATAGATGCTATCAAAGCAACTACTATAAATATCCATTGGTTATTTTGAAATAATCCAAATGCCGCTCCCCTATTTTCCACATAAGTTAAATTAAATACTTCGTTTATTACACTAATACTTCCTTTATACTGTAAAAAGTTTAAAGCCCATCTTTTTATAATTTGATCGAGTGCGATCAAAAGTG
>NZ_JALEXO010000250.1 GCF_022780145.1 Intestinibacter sp. | reverse complement strand
GCTATGAAACGTAGAGGATGGTATTAAGATTTAAAGATAGAATTTAAGCCTATCATGGATATATAAATTTTGAATATGGGAAGATGAGTTGAAGAGATTTGATTCATCTTCTTTTTTTTTCTCTACTTTGCGTAGATTGTGGGTATTAAAAAAATGACTTATCATATTTATGAGGTGATAAGTATGGATAATGTAAAAATCGGCAGACTAATAGCTAGCAAGAGAAAAGAGAGGAATATGACTCAAAGGGAATTGGGACTTAAGATAAATGTCAGCGATAAAACTATATCAAAATGGGAGTTAGGTCTTGGTATGCCTGATATATCTTGTATAGAAAGTTTAGCTGGTGTGTTAGGGCTAAACGTAAATGAGATATTATCGGGAGATGTCAACATAAATGACAACAATATGGCGAATATGAAAAAGACTAAGTTTTATTTCTGTGGAAAATGTGGAAATATCATAGCCAGTACAAACAATGTGACTTTGAGCTGCTGTGGACAAAAGCTTACAGAATTAAGCGAGTGTAATTCAAAAGTGGTGGAAAATAACGGAAATACTGTGGATAATGATAAAGATATAGATAAAAATGATATAAAAGTAGAGTATATAGAAGATGATATTTTTGTGACTGTGGATCATCCGATGATAAAATCGCATTTTGTATCGTTTATGGCTTATGTAACTGCGGATAAGTTGATGATTAACAAGTTATATCCAGAGCAAGATGCGTGTGCACGTTTTAAGAGAAGTGGCCATGGAATTATATATGTACTTTGTAATAAGCATGGTTTAGTCAGCAAAAGAATATAATATGAAAGGAGTATGTATATGAATCTTAAATTTAACGAGATAGATTTGAAAAAATGGCCTAGAGGTGGTATGTTTTATTATTTTTCTAAAATGGCACCGACTGGATATTCATTGACAGTTGACATAGATGTTACAGTAGTTAAAGAAGCTATGAAAGATAGAAATTTAAAATTTTTCCCAGCATATTTGTACCTAGTTACAAAATGTTTGAATAAGCAAGTGGAGTTTAAGGTGGCTATGCAGGATGACAAGCTTGGATATTACGATACATTGACTCCTATGTACGGTGTTTTTCACGAGGATGATAAGACGATTTCTTTGATGTGGACTGAGTATGACGATGATTTTGAAAAATTTTACAATAATTATATAGAAAATCAAAATAAATACAAAAACAATCATGGAGTTTTATCTCAGCCAGAACAGCTTCCACCAGCGAATTGTTATACTGTGTCATGTGTTCCGTGGATAGATTTCAAGCATTTTTCAGTAAATAGCTACGAAAATAAACCTTATTATTTTCCTTCAATAGAATCTGGTAAAATACACGAGCAGGATGGACGATTGATAATGCCTCTATCTATGACGCTGCACCATGCGACTACAGATGGGTATCATGTGAAGGTGTTTTTAGAGGATCTACAAGATCAAATGAATAATCCACAAAATTGGCTATTTTCATTTTAAATTCATTTCAAATGGGTATAATTTAAAATATAGAATATTTTAGAGAAAGAGGGATACTATGGAAAAAATTGAAGTGAGAGTTAAATCACCAGAGGGAATAGTTATAAGCGAAAAAGAAAAAAATGCATATATAGAACACATTAAGAAGAATAACCCACATAGACAAATAGAGTGGGTTGAAATAGTTATCGATGATGAAGGCTTTGCTAATCTTACTTATTCACTAGCACCAGTTGAATTCGAGAGAATCAGAAGAATCACAGGTTATCTAGTTGGTACTACAGATAAGTGGAACGACGGCAAAAAAGCAGAGCTTAAGGATAGAGTAAAACATTCATGCAATTGTTGTTAGAAATAGGAGCTAAGGCTCCTATTTTTATATTATACTGATAAAATTTAGAAGTAGCTTAAAACCGTAAAATATAATCACGATTCCACAGACGATGTTGATTGTTCGAAGTACTTTTACATTAAATTTATTACTAAAAGTAGAGATAACAAATGTAACTCCTGTAAACCACAAGCATGATGCAAGAGCAACTCCAGAAATAAACGTGATAGAGCTTACGGCTGGAAGTGTTACATGAAACGCTCCTAGCATCAAAGTACCATCTATAATTGCTTGAGGGTTGAACCATGTCACTACACAAGCAGATGAGATGGTTTTGAAAATTGATATTTCTGATTTTGATTTTTCTATTTCTTCGACCTTTGAGCGAAGAAGTCCGATGCCTATGTATATGACAATCAAGCTACCCATAAGTAAGATTATCATTTGCAGCCATTTATAACGTTGCATAACTGTACCAATTCCAAAAAAACATGCTAATGCTAATGTTACATCAAAAAATATAACAATAAGTGCTGTTAGGAGTGCACGACGGCGCGTATGTGTCAATGCTGAATTGATAACAAAGAGGTTTTGTAGACCAATAGGAGCTACATAGGCAAGTCCCATAGTCAATCCCTGAAGGAAATATATCATATTTATCAACTCCTTTACCAACCAAAATAAATATAAAATAGACGTATCATAGACTCTA
>NZ_JALEXO010000220.1 GCF_022780145.1 Intestinibacter sp. | reverse complement strand
AGCTCCTGTAAATGCAGTAAATGCCATTATAAATACACTTGTTCCTACTGCAGTTTTTAGTTCATAGCCTAACACACTTGTTAAAATAAGTAGAAGCATCATGCCTCCACCAGCTCCCACAAATCCACAGATAAATCCAATCATTGTTCCACACAATACAGATTGTATTGCTTTTGTCTTGGCTGATTTTTCTTCCATAGCATCTTTAGTAGTCATAACTGGTTTTACTATAAATTTAATACCTACTAAAAACGTCATATAGACAGAAAAGCTTCCCATAAGCTTATTAGGAACTAAACTAGATATATAGCTACCTACCATGGTAAATATTAAAACTGTTATCATCATTATAATTCCGTTTTTGATATCTAGATTTTTGTTTTTTCCATAAGTATAAGCCGATACAGCACTTGCAAGTACATCTGATGCTAGAGCGATCCCCACAGCTTGATATGCAGGCATACCTAAAAATGTAATCAGCATAGGTGATATAACTGCTGCTGCACTAAGCCCAGCTAAACCTGTGCCTATACCTGCACCTAATCCACCTATTAAACATGTAATTAATGTATTCATTTTGTTTTTCACCCACTTCGATTATTATATTTTACACATCCTTGCTAATTTATCATAGAATTAAATACTGATTATGAATTTTTCTATGCATTATAAAAAGGGAGCTATCAAAATAGATTTATATCTATCTCGATATACTCCCCTTTCTATCTTAAGCTAATACTCTGCCTCACTCAAAGTATCAATTTTCCGTACTATAAATCACTAGCTTCTGTTGTAGCCTCATCATTATTATCTTCAGCTACTGGTTCAATAATATTATTATCTACATTTGCTTCTCTATTATTCAAAGAATTCATAGCTATCTTAGTTCCAGTGAAACTTGCAAGTACATCGTTTAAATCTATTCCTGTAGATTCTTTAAGTCCGTCTGTAACTTGAGTTACTGTAGCCATAATATCCTTGACTAATTTAGTATTGTTGCCATCGCCGTACATTGTGATCTTGTCGACATTAGCAAGTGGTGCACTGGCAGCTCTTACAACGTCTGGTAATGCCTTGAAGTACATTTCCATAACAGCTGCTTTTTCCATTTTTGCCATGGCTTCGGCTTTCTTTTCGATACCTTGTGCTTCTGCTATGCCTTTTGCTCTAATTGCTTCGGCTTCTGCATCCCCTTTTGCTCTGATTGCTTCGGCTTCTGCTAATGCTTTGTATTTAACTGCTTCGGCCTCTTGTTCTTTTGCGTATTTGTCAGCTTCTGCAAATACTTTTTGTGCTTCTGCTTGTTTTATCTTTTCAAACGCTTCGGCCTCTGCTTGACGTTGTCTTTCGTATAATATAGCATCTGCTTGTTGTTGTTTTGCGAATTTATCGGCTTCGGCTTGTTTTTTAACTTGAGCATCAAGTAATTTTTCAGCTATAGCAGCTTTTTGTTCTTGTAATGAAATTTCCTTTTCTTGTGCTGCTAAAGTCGCGTTTGCTGTTGCTATTTCTATAGTTTTTCTTTGTTCTTGCTTTTGTATTTCGTAGGCTGCATCGGCTACGGCCTTTTTCGTATCTGCTTCTTGCTTCAATTCAGATCTTCTGATTGAAAGCTCGTTTTCCTTTTGAGCTATTTCAGTAGCAGTTCTTATTTGGATTTCCTTTGAAGTCTTTTCTGCTTCTGCTTGTGCTATTACTGTGTCCTTCTTAGCCTCTGCCTCTGCTTGTGCTATATCCTTTTCAGATTGAGCCTTTGCAATAGCTGCACCTTTTTTGATTCTAACTATGTTGTCTATACCTAAATTTTCAATAACATTGTTGTTGTCGAAGAAATTTTGTACATTGAAGCTGACGATATCAAGACCCATGCCAGCTAAGTCTGGCTCTGCATTTTCTTTTACAAGCTCTGCAAATTTTTGTCTATCTCCTACCATTTCTTCAAGTCCCATTTTCCCGACAATTTCTCTCATATTACCTTCTAGAACTTCTCTAGCAATTTCTGCTATTTGAGTTGTACTCATATTTAAGAAGTTTTGTGCTGCAAGCTCTAATTTGTCTTTTTCTGAAGAAACCTTGATGTTTACTGCTGCATCGATGTTTATATTGATGTAATCTCTAGTTGGAACAGCATTTGATGTTTTTACATCAATTGGTATCAATTTTAAATTTACAAAGTCTTTTCTCTCTAAGAAAGGCACTTTTATTGCGGCTTTTCCTATTACTACCTTTCTTCTAAGTCCTGATATTATAAAAGCTTGATCTGGTGGAGCTTTTACATATCCAAGTGATATTATTAGTACCACTAAAACTACAATTATCCCTATTATTATAAACTTAATCATATTTCTATCCCCCTGGTAATTATTATTTTAGATATATTATAGTAAGTTTTTTTGAGAAAAGAGTAACAATTTTATTACAATGACAATTTAAAACTTATTACAAAGTTGTTAGTTGTTTTGTGTTTTGTTTTCAAATTTGTTTCTTTTTTGAAAACGAATATACTCCCTTCACATATTCTGTAAAGGGAGTATATTTCGGCTTTGGGTTTATAGGGTTCATATAGAAAAATTATCTTACTTAATTACATTAACTAAGTATTATGTTTATTAATAACTTTAATGAAAATTATTTATATTAAAAAATTATTTATTTGTTTTGTTTTCTATACTTACATTATATACCTTCAAACATATCTGTAGTTATATCAAAAAACGTTGAATAGGTATCGTATTTTTCATTAACAAAGTTACGATATTTTGTTATCATATAATCATTATAAATATACTGACAGGAGGAGAAAGGCGATGAAAATTGAACAGCTACAATATGTACTAGAAATAGCAAAGCATAGCTCTATAAATAAAGCTGCACAAAACCTATACATAGCTCAATCTACATTAAGCTCTTCTATTAGAAGCCTTGAACAGGAATTGGGAAGTAAAATTTTTAATCGTACTTCAAAAGGTGTTTATCTAACTGATTTTGGTACTGAATTTTACAATCATGCAAAATCAGTATGTAGCGAAATAGAATTTATGCAATCGCTTTCTTTAAAATTATCTAAGTCAACAGGCTCTTTAAGCGTTTCCAATATGTTTAACCCTGTGGCAAATGAAGCTTTTATTGAAATTTACAATAAATACAGCGATGATAATATTAAATTTTCCATCGACGAAGCATTTACATTAGAGATAATCTCGAATGTCGAGGCTGGAATTTCAGATATTGGAATTATAATGATTTTATCCGATGCATACCATATGTATATGAAGCTCATGGAATCTCACGGGTTGGAATATCATAAATTTACTGATAAGGATTTATACATTGTAATTGGACCTCAAAACCCTTATTATAATTCCGATAAAAAAAGTATTACATTTGCTGAGCTAAACAATTTTTCATATTGTACATATTTCGATGCTAAAACTGATCCAGCTTGGAATAATTTGTCTATATCAAATTGCAATAAAAAACCTGATGTAAGAGTTGGTTCTTCTGAATGCTTAATTAATTTATTAGCTAAAACAGATGGTTTCGCAATAGAAGTATTTAACTCAAAGGACCATAGCTCTGATGCTTTTTATAATGATTTAAAATTTATAAAGCTAGATCACCACGATTTAAACTGTGAAATCGGATGGATATCTAGAGCTGATAAGCCTTTGACACCTATTGCTGAGGAATACTTAGAAATTTTAAAGGAT
>NZ_JALEXO010000275.1 GCF_022780145.1 Intestinibacter sp. | reverse complement strand
GTGCATTACAGGGAGCGACTATTGTTTCAGGAATGAATAGCACGACCAATTCATGGCAAAATGATAAAATTAAAGTAGATGAAGAAATTGAAGAGACGTTAAAAACAGGTGATGATATTGGACTGAAAGTTGCCACAGCAGGAGCACTTAAAGTTATATCTGAAAAGGATAAAGTTAAAAATTTTAGTAAAAAAGCGACAAGTGGCATTGCTAATATAGCTTATATTGCTATAGAAAATCTAAAAACAGCACTAAAAGTATCTGAAAACTAAGCAAATGGTAAAAAACTCCAGTTGGGGTTGTGGCTGGAGTTTTTTGTGAAATTAAATATTTTCTAATTTATAGACATTTATTCTGTATGTATATTTTCTGTGTGTTTTGTCTACAATTAAAATATCTTTTTTTTCTAGTTGTTTTAATAAATTTCTAAGCTTGCTGTCTCCTATTTTAGAGGAGAATATTAATTTTAGTGATTCTAAGTCGAGTGGATCGTCGTCAAATAGTTCGTTTTGAATAAGTACATATGTTAAGTCTGGTAGTTTTTTATCTATTTTAGATAATTTGTTACAAATAACGGCGTAATGTTTTAATTGAGATGATTTAAAGTCTAACGCAGAGATTAAATCTTCTATGGATTCTATGATTAATTCCAAGAATCTAGTTACAAAATATGTTAAATCGCCTTTGTTGTTTTCATTATTTGTGACTTTGAACATTTTATAATAGGAGCTTTGTTTTTCTTTTATAGTATATGATAATCTAAGTGAGACGAATTTGTTTAACTTTTGTGATAGTAAATAGCTGCTTATGAAACGGCTCATTCTTCCGTTGCCATCGTAAAAAGGATGAATGTATCCGAACATATAGTGAAAAACTGCTACTCTGATAAAAAAGTTATAGCTTTCGTCGTTTAAAAAATTTAGGCTAGATGATAAAACTTCTATTATTTTGTTTTCTGGATAGATACCTTCATGTATTATTTTACCAGAAGAGCCGCCCACGAAAACTGGTTTTGTTCTAAATAGCTCACCATCAGGCATATTATTAGGGTTATCTGCTAAGACATCATTTAGTGCGAATTCATCGTATAGAGATCTAATATCAGAGCAGGTTTTTAGAGCGATTTTTTCGCCTTTTATTATTTTTTCGTATTTTATTACTAATCCAAAGAATCTATTTTTTTTTGTAGTGCTTGGTGAATTTAAAATTCTTTTTATTTCTTTTTTTGTGCTGTAAACACTTTCTATGTCGTTTGTTTTTTTTATTTCATCGACTAAACATTTCTTTCTGTATTGTTCAATCGCTAATATAGGTAGCTTGGATTCTAGTATGTTTAATTTTGAGTTTAATTCAAATATTTTTTGTATATTTTCTAGTATTTCAGGCGTTATCATTACAAATGCTGGAAATTCATTTATAGTGAAGCCAAGTTTATATGTGGATTCGCTATTTATACGATTTTGGTAAGTTTGCTCGTATTTTGTTTTGTCTTGGTAAAAAAGACTCGATAATAATGTGTATTCCATAGTAACCTCCTTTTTATATATTATAATGAAATAAAAATAATAAGTAAATGATAAAATTATTGAAATATATGATTAATTTATACATTTTTAAATATATTAATTTAAATAAATTATATTTATTTATTATTTTTGACTTAAATTAACAAATATATACATGGATTTTATAATTCTAATAAATTATTTACGTTTATTGAACCATTGTAGTAACTTGAACCATTGTAATTATATTTAACAATCTTGTGATACAGGTATAAAATGTTAGATAGCTGGACATAATAGAACTAACAATTACCTAATCAGGGAGGGGTTTAATATGTTCAATGAAATACATTCAGATTTGTTTAGTCCGAAAGGAAACAACATGAGAAGGGTTTGTTCTAGTAATTTTGATTTAAGTAAAATACAAAATAATAAGGATGGTTTAACCGATGAAGATAGAGATTTTTTAGTTAAATTTGCACAGGATCAAATAAAAAAATTATATAATTCAGGATTTGAAAGTGAGATTGATAGGAAAAATGAAATTTTGCAAGGGCGATTTAAGAAGGGTCTTAAGTGTCCTAAGTGTGGAAGTTTGCGTTTGAATAAGAATGGGAAGACTAATGGTCGCCAGAGATATATGTGCAAAGAATGTAGAATTACGTTTGATGAGAGGAGTTTTTCGCCACTTTCTAACACAAAATTGAGTTTGGATAAATGGCTCAAATACTGTCGTTTTATGTTAGAGGGAGGAAGTATTAGATATTGTGCAGAGGAGGTTGGTGTAAGTGTTCCGACTTCGTTTTTTATGAGACATAGGATTTTGGATGTGATGAATTTATGTCTGAAGGATGAGGTTTTGGATGGAATAGTTGAGGCTGATGTGTGTTATATCAACGAATCTTTTAAGGGTGCGCATATTAAAAAGGATGATTTACTCCAGGATAATTTTTTTAAAAATAATAGAAGAGATAAGTATTTAAGTGAAAAATATTTTTGTGATTTTCATAAGAGTAGTTTGGGGAGTGGGCATTTCTTCCTTAGTGAGAAGCCGTTTTATCGTGTAGATTTTTATAAAAATATAAGTGAAAATCAGATCTGCATAAATACAGCAATTGATAGAAATGGACATATAATTACAAGAGTTGTAGATAATAGTTGTGGAACTACTAATAATAGAAGAAAACCTCAGAATATGGTGTCATTTTTTAACGGAAAATTGGGAGAAAACATAATTTTATGCGCATATAAGACTGGTGAATATCGAGAAATGGCTAGTGAATTGGGCATAAAAATGAGACAATCTCCTAGACCATATAATACTATTTATACTGTAAATCATGTTTATAAATATCATTGGGAGTTAAAAAGATGGCTTGAAAATTTCAATGGAGTGTCAACTAAGTATTTGAATAACTATTTGTCTTGGTTTAAGTTTTTGTTTATGAGTAAGAATTATAAGGAATCTATGCAGATGAAAAAATTGTTTATGGAGCTTGCTACAAGGGATCTTTATATTACTAAGGAAATGATAAAAAATAGATGTGTTGAGCTGTTGTAGTCAAAGCATCAACACAAAGTTGTTAAATATAATCATACGGGGTGGGGGAGGTGAGGTGTAGCTGCGCTAGGAGAGTAGGAAGCTTTGCTTGGAGGAAATTTGGCTCTAAAATTTTATAATTGTGGAAATTTATAGGGTGTGATATGATATAAATAGAAGGATAGATTTTATTTTACAATATCCTATTAAAAATTAAGGGGGTATCACGATGAGAAAGAAATTTACAAGTATTATTCTGACTTTGACATTAGTATTTATGTGTGCTTTGACAGGAGTAGCTGAAGCGGCACAAGTATCTGCTGCGACTGGTTCAAGTTCTGCAGCTAGTGTAAAATCAGGCGACTATATGTACTATTCTATAGAAAACAAAATTTACAAGGTAAATGTAAAGACTAAGAGTAAAAGTTTAGTTTATAAAAACAGTGATGTAGACAAACGTATGTTGAATTTAACTGTAAAAGACGGTTGGATCTATGGTAAGATAGTTGACGATGATCGATATCCAGAAGAATCAGTTGGGTATATTTTTAGAGTCAAAACTACTGGTAGTAGTTTCAAAAAAATGAAATTAGGTTTAAATCCTGTTTTATATAATGGAAGTATTTACTACTATAAGGTAAAAGACAGTGGCGACTTTTATGATGGAGTTGGAATTTATAAGATGACTTTATCTGGAAGCAGTGAAAAATGTATAAAGAAAACTAGTTCATTAAATGAATTTATAATTTACAAATCAAATATATATTATACAAATACTGGTACAAAAGACAAGGATTATTTGAGACGTATGCCAATAGCAGGTGGAACTTCAAAGATTATGTTCTCTTTTGATCATGATATCTGTAGTGTTTACTCATTGAAGGCATATAATGATTATATCTATTTTAATTTCTTAGATGGTAGTAATGGAGATGAAATAATATACAAAATAAAGACTACTTCAACTAAAAAGTATAAAGCTGTTACTACTGGAGGAGTAAATGGATTCTTAGATTTAATGGATTTGAATAGTGGTTATATCTATTATTCACTTTATAATCGTGAAAAAGACTGTGCATATCTTTATAGAATGAATTTGAGTACTAAGGCTAAGACTCTTATCATGAAAAAGGACTATATTGTTGATGCAACTGTATCTAGTGGATATATGATTGTGACTTATAATTATTTTGATGAGAACGCTGGTTACATAGACGACAATACTTGCAAGTATCTATGTACTACAACTGGTAAGAGTGGTAAGATATTGGGTACTTATTGGACTTTCATGTAGATAGATTTTATTGGATAATTTTAATATTTGAATAAATTGTAAATAGCCCCAGTCGCATAATGGCTGGGGCTATTATTATATGCCTAATAAACTATTTACGCTTGTTGAGCCGTTTTTGTAAGGAGCATATGCTGTGTATTCGTTGCCGGCTTTGTCTTCATAAATTATGTAAGATGCTGCTGTCATAGGTGTTGCGAATTGGGCTCTAGGTATATTTATTATAGTTCCTAGGTAGACTACGTAATTTTCCTCTTTGTTCTCCTCATATAGTGCCTTTGCTATGGATCTGGCTGTGTTAGGAGTATCTAGAGTTAGGGATTCGCCTTCAGCTAATCGGTTCGCTGGTAGTATTAGGGTACCTTTTTCGATTATTTTGTCGCCGTCGTCGTAAATTTTTGTTCCAAATCTGATGCCGCTTTTGTCGTCTACTATTGCTTTGACTTGGGCTCCGAGCATTTCAACGTGTGCGTATTTTGCTTTGTATGTGATGTTTTCTGTGTATTTTGAGCCTGATTTATATTCTGTAGTTATGTCGTTTGTGTCTTTAAACCAGCCTATAAATGTGTAGCCTTTTTTTGTTGGGGCTGTAGGTGTATAGTTTAATGCTTCGTCTTTGCTTATAGTTTTTTCGATTAAGTAGTCGGAACCATCGTTTGGGTCGAAGGTGATTGTTACTGATGGATCGTATTTGTAAGCTGATGTTGCTGTAGGGTATTGTTCGTGGAAGCTCGCTGTGTCAAATTGGGAATCTCTTGTGTGGTCGATAAAATCGGTGCTTCCTTTTAGGAAATACTTGTAGCTTATGTTAGAGCTGGTAGAAGTATTTTCATCCCATGTGTTGTCTGTGTTGTACCAATATGAGCCTAATTTTACGATATTCCATGCGTGGTTTGGACCTGTGATTAGTCTGACACCTATGTTTAGTTCTTTTAGCATTTTGCATGTTATTGTAGCAAATCCTTGGCATACGACGCTTTTATCTATGATTGCGTTGTAGGCAGAGTGATTTTGTAGTGAGTAATCGTAATCTATGTTTTGGACTATGTAGTCGTGTACGGCTAACACTTTTTGATATGTGTCTTTGTCGTATACGTCTAGGCTGTCTAATACGTTTTTTACTTCTTTGTCGACTGCTTGTTCTTGTGAATAAGTAGTTAAATATTTCATATTGTAGGTTAATGTTGCTTGAGTACTTGTGTAGCTTGCACTACCGCTGTAGCCGCTCCAGTTCCAGTATAGGTAATCGCCTGCGCTTGAGTCGCCATAACCGTTGTCTTCTACGGCTTCGTTGAAAATGGCTTTGAATAATTCGCTAGAGTATGTTTGGTTGATAGTGAAGGTTATAGTGCCGTTTCTAGCTATCATTTGTTCTTTTAGGTATTCGCCTGCTTGTTCAACTGTATCAAATGTTTCGGTTTCACTTAGTAAACTAGGTGAATTGTATGGCTTAGGTGAGTAAGTTTTTATGTCTAAGCCTTCGTAAGCAGGATTAGTGTAGGTTACTGTGTCAGTTTTTAGTTTGTTAGAATTTAACGTCTCGGCGTAAGAGATGTAGGCGTTTAGAGGCATTATGCTTATGATAAGTGCAAATGCCAGAAATAATGCTGCAAATTTTTTGGTAAGTTTTTTCATGTTTGAAATTTCCCCCTTTTTTATTTATTGAAGATAAAATTGTTGTGATAATAACATTATATAACAAAGTAGGATTGGTTATATAGTTAATTTAGAAAAATATTGTTAAGGTAGATAGGTGAAGGTTATTAGTAATTTTCTTATATGAAATACAATTATTTAATATAAATTATCCTATATAAAATAAGCTCGAACCATTGTAATTATATTTAACAACCTTGTGATACAGGTATAAGGTGCTAAACAGTTGGATATAAAATAAGGCTGATTTTAGTGATGAAGATATAGATTTTTTAGTAAAATTTGTGCAGGATCGAGTAAATATATATAATTTAGTGTTTGAAAGTGAAATTCATAGAAGAAATGAAATTTTGTGGGGGCGTTTTAAAAAGGGGATTAAGGTGTTCTAAGTATTGAAATGTGTATATTTGAATAAAATAGAAGGACTAATACAAAGCATCAACACAAAGTTGTTAAATATAATCACATGGGTAGTGGGGGATGATAGGTGTGGGAGGTGGGCTGCGCTTGTAGAGAGGGAAGCTTCGCTTGGGATGTGGATTTTGTGGCATTTTAAAAGTTCTAGCAGAATTTACTTTTGGATTGGGGCTAGAACTTTTTGGGAGAGATTTATTATTTTGGAATAAACTCTTCGACGTATTTTTTGCTGGCGGTTATGTAGTAGCCTGATTTTAGTTTGTACATGTTTGCTCCAGGCTTTGGGATTATGTCTACGACTGTGAAGATTTGGCCGGGGGTGGCTTCGCCAGCGATGCTTGATGCTTTGAAGTTTGGCTCTGTTCTGTAGTTTACGTTTTGGATGACTTTTATCATTTTTGGTATTTTTGATGAGCCTTCGGCTGTGCAGTTTTTTATGTCGCTGACGCGGATCTTGCCTTTTTTCAGGTTGTCGCAGTCTAGCTTGAACTGCTGCATTTTGTCTGGATTTTTGACCATGTAGATAGGACAGAGCTTGTATTTTTTGCCGACTACGTCTGTGTGCGTTATGATGTCCTTTTGGCAATCGAGTTTTTTGTACTGGCACAACCATGCGCATAGCCAGACCATGCTTTTGTAGGTCGCATCGGTGTAGTGATTGTCCGCGCCTGTTGTTGCGACTTCGATTGCGATGGCGTAGGCGTTGGCGCTGTTTGTTGCGTAACAGCGTTCGTTAGTCGGTATTAGCTGGTAGATTGTACCATCGAGGTCGATTACGTAGTGGGCAGATGCGTAGACGAATTTGCCGTTTACTTTGTAGCCGTTTGCAACGACGTTGTTGAAGTAGGAGACGGTTTTGTGACCGGGGACGTCTGGAGCTCCTGTGTAGTGTATCGCAATTTTTTTTGCGGATAGAGGAGTCCCTGGTCTTCCGTATTTGTTTCTTTTTTGCCATTTTTCGATTATATTTGGTTTTGTTATCATTTTTTTCCTCCTTTTATATGTTTTAATTTAGATTTTATCAAATTTATTTTATTTAATATGAATTTTTTTAGTTTTTATAAGAATGTTATGCTTGGCGGTGATTCTGTTGGTTTTATAGAATTTGCTGCGTTTATTGTGGAGCTACTGGGGAAAGGGACTTCATCGTCTTCACCATCTGTAAAGTTTGTGCTGCTGTTGGAGCTAGCGTCGTCGCAAGGGGCTGCGTTGTTATTTGTGTCTGATGCTGTGTCGGAAGTTGATTTTGGCGCGCTCAGCTTGACTACGGAGCTTGCAGCTACTTTGGCGAAATTTCTGCTGTTGCCGGAGTTGTCTATGAATTTATCTATGTGCAGGCTTCCGTTTACTGCTACTAGATAGCCCTTGCCTAGGTAAGTGGCGCAGTATTCGGCTTTTTTGCCCCATATTTCTATTGGGATGAAGTCTGTGACTGAGGCTCCGTTTTTTGTGTAGGTTCTGTCTATGGCTAGGGTGAATTTTGATATTGCTGTTCCTGTGTTTATGAATTTTAGTTCTGGATCGGCTGTTAATCTGCCTATTAATATTACTTGGTTCATTTTGTTT
>NZ_JALEXO010000123.1 GCF_022780145.1 Intestinibacter sp. | reverse complement strand
AAAATAATATATATCGCCTTTCAATATATCGTCATATGATATATTTATAATATATCATGTTACGATATATCTGTCAACGAGTTATTCTATTTCAAAATAAGCTTCCATTCATCATCTTCAACTACATATTGAAATTCGGTTAATTTATCATCTAATATTACCTGCAACAATTCAATAAAATTATTGACAAGATCGAGCTTCGATAAATCCTCCTTTTTAACCCAATGCATCTCACCCTCTTTTGAGCTTATAACATCTCCATCATATTCATCAGTTTTAAAAAGAAACACGATATATCTTCCACCTTTTATTGGAAACTGCTTTACTCCACATAATTTAGGATTTTTTATTATAAGACCTGTCTCCTCTTTCATTTCTCTGATTACAGCATCGACAATAGACTCTCCACTTTCGATATGACCGCCTGGAAGAGTATATCCTTTCCAATCTTCGCCGACTCTATCCTGTAATAAATATTTATCTCCATCATAAATTAAACATAATACTGTTAATTCAACATTTTCTGTTCTACTCATTTATATCCTCCATATCTATAAATTCAAATTCACAAAAATAATTTAACACACAATATAAATAAACTGTGCATTAGATCTTATTTATATTATAAAATATAAGTAGTATAGCAATCATTTTCTTATTAAAAATTTTATATCAGAGGAGGAAATAAAGTATGACTGAACAAGCACAAGCTGTCATTAAATTTTTAAAAGACAGAAAAATTGAGTTCGATATCGTTGAACACAATGCAGTATATACAATCGACGAAATGTTGGAATTAAACTTACCAAACCTAGATGCAATAGCCAAAAATTTATTTATTCGAGACGACAAGAAAAAGAACTATTACCTTGTTGTTATAAGAGAGGATAAGAGAGTACAACTAAAATCTCTAAGAGAAAAATTAGGCTCAAGACCATTGACCTTCGCTTCTGAAAATGATTTAAGCAAAATTTTAGGACTTACAAAAGGCGCTGTAACTCCATTTGGTATTCTAAATGACGAGGAGTGCAAAGTAAAGGTAATATTTGATGAATCATTCCGTGAAGCTTTGATAGGTGTCCATCCTAATGATAATACGGCAACAGTATGGTTAAATTCATCAGATTTAGTGTCTATTATTGAGCAACATGGTAATTCTATTGAATTTATGGAAATGTAGTTTTTACAGCCTAAATACTATAGACAATGACTCTATCCATTGTAATTATATTTAACAACTTTGTGATAAAGAAATATAACCAAACTTATATAACAAAGTTGTTAAATATATTAATAATATATAAAAAGTATCATCTTTTATTATAATCTATCCGCGCTTTAACATTCTCATTTTAAACTCTCTAATTTTGACCATATATCTACTTGTATAAATCACACCAACAATTAACATCCCAAATGAAAATCCAAGTGCAAAACTAGCAATTTTTTCTGTAAATCCACTATCAGCCATTCCTAAAGCTTCTAAAGACATATATACGACAAAACATATAACACCTATCAAAAATAAAATATGCATTCGCTTTGTAATTATTTCTCTTTCCTTATTGCTATAATCCGCTACCTTAAGTACAGTTTCTTCTAAGTCCTTGTTCATTTTCTCGCTTTTCCTTTCTCCATCTAAAATTTCTCTAATTTCTACATCGTAATAATCTGCAATCTGAATAATAATGTCAATGTCTGGCATATTTGAACCAGTTTCCCATCTCGATATAGTTCTACTAGATACACCTAATTTTTCGGCAAACTGTTCCTGAGTAATGCCCTTTTCCTTGCGCAGTTCTTTTAGAAAACTACCTATCTTTTTTTGATCCACTTGATGATTACCTCCTTTCAAATTGATTTTATGCTTAATATAGAAAATATAACACGACACAAAGCGAGAAATGCCGTATTTTTACACTAGACACAGTATGTCTAGTCGATAAATTTCAAATTTTAGTCTTATTTATTAAAAAAATTATACCTTTTAACATCTCGTATATTTACATTTTGATTTTTCAAATTCTCCTCAATTTTACACAAAACACATTCTCTATATGTTTTAATCTTGTTAGGCATCGATACATCAGCTAAAATCATAGGTATCATGATAATTATAATAAAAAGCCCTATCGATGGAGCAAATTCATAAAATATAAATAAAAAAAACAGATGGTAAATCAAAAAAATTAATTTAATAAGTTTTGGAAAGCGAAATTCACCAAAGATACTACATCCTTTTGAGCTCATCTCTATATTAAATTCAAAAAATATCCCATTATTAAACGTCTGCATATTTCTATCAGTAGGACTATTTGTTTTTTTATTAAAAAGCTTTTTATACATCTTTTTAAACTCATCTTGATATACAAAAGACTTCATAATATAAGAATCCTTTACTTTTTCTACCTTAGTATCCTTCGTATGCAGTAAATCAATAATATTTGATTCTATGCTATCAGTTAAAATCTCTACTTTATACATTTTTTTAATCCTCAAAATACTCTTCTCGTTTTTTATTCCAATATTCCTTATCTTCTTGTGTTATCTTTCTCAAAACCTTACAAGGATTACCAGCAGCTATTACATTGTCTTCTATATCCTTTGTCACTACTGAACCAGATCCTATAACTACATTATCGCCGATTTTGACGCCTGGATTTATAACTGTATTTCCACATATCCATACATTGTTGCCGATTTTTATTTCTTGTCCAAATTCAAGACCTGTGATTCTAACCTCTGCATCTATCGGGTGACCTGCTGTATATACGCATACTCTAGGTCCAAACATAACGTTGTTTCCTATCTCAACCTTGCATACGTCTAGTATTATGCAATCGTAGTTTGCGAAGAAATTGTCTCCAATATATATGTTTTTACCGTAGTCACATCTAAATGTAGGCTCTATAAACACATTTTTGCCGACTTTTCCGAATAAATGGTTTAATAGGCTCGTTCTGTAGTCCATTTCTTCTTCTGTAGAATTATTAAATAATCTAATTAATTTTCTACATCTTTTAGCTTCTTCTCTAAGCTCTGCATCGCTTGCCATATATAATTTCCCTGATAACATTTTTTCTTTTTCTGTCATAAACTCCTCCATAATTACAATATCCAAACATCTCCATTTGGCATCCTGTTCATTTGTCCTTCAAATTTTTCCTTTACTTCTCCAGTATTCCAATCCCTGACAATTATCCTCTCGTGATATTCAGAATCTTCATACCACTCTGAGCAATACAAATTATCGCCATCGCGAAACATCAAGCCCTCCGTATCTCCTATCTCGATTTTCTTCTTCTCCGGCCACAATATATTTAGATATCCATCATTTGCTTCTCTGATTAGTAAAACTGGTGCAACTCTAAGCAATAAGTTATAACAATCCTCTACATCACTAAGTGGTAGTTCAGCTATAGTAGATTTATCCTGACTCTTTGGAGTATAAGCCACTATTTGAATCTTTTTCTGATTAAAATCTACAACTAGAAAATAAAGTACACCTTCATAAAATACTGGCGCATCGACATATACATTTTCTTCAACCTCAAAGGGTCTAATAACTTCTGCATCTGGATAATGAATCAAAACACAACTCATTCCATCATAAACATTTCCAGAATTGATAATCTCTTCAGCTTCATATAAATCACAAAATGTACTTTTCGCTAATTTGCAATAGTACCATTCACTTGTACCTTCAACTGGTTCTGGATAAACATCGGTTAAACCGTCAATTTTTAAATATTTCATTTCACTTCTCCTATAAATTTTAATTTACTTAAGTCGGTAGCACTATTTGCTATTGAAACAACGTATTTTTTCATAAGTATTTCTAACTTCCATTATC
>NZ_JALEXO010000086.1 GCF_022780145.1 Intestinibacter sp. | reverse complement strand
CTTTTCTAAGCATTTATCAACTATCTCTAGCTGTCTTTTGCTAGGCTTTGACATCATGGAAAACTGCGATGTAGTACCCATCAAAATCATCTCAGCTACAGAATAATTAAAAACTGGGTTATGTGATTGTGGTACATAAGCTATTTTTTTAGCTAGCTGTTGGATTTTATAGCCTTTTAAGTTTTTTCCATCTAATAGTATTTCTCCATCGTATCCTTTTAGTAAATGAAGTATACATTTAAACATAGTACTCTTTCCTGCACCATTAGGTCCTAATATGCAAAGCAAAGTATTTTCTTCGACTTCAAATGAAATATCATTTAGCACTTTATGGTGCCCATATCCATAATTGAGGTTTTTAACTTCTAGAATCACTTTATTGCTCCTTTCTAGTTATAAGGTAAATAAAAAATGGTGCCCCTACAAAGGCCGTCAAAATACCAATTGGCACTTCGCTAGTCCATAGATTTCTCGATATATTATCTACAAGTAGTAAAAACGTCGCTCCAAACAACATAGATGTCGGTAGTAGATATACAAAATTATTTCCAACTAATTTTCTAGATAGATGAGGTATTACAAGCCCAACCCATCCGATCATACCACTTACAGATACACTAGATGCAGTAATAAGTGTCGCGGCGATTATAGATACAAATCTTATAAGCTTTGTGTTTACACCCATAGTCTTAGCTTCATCCTCGCCTATAGTCAGCATATTTATCTGCCAGCTGAGTAAAACGAGAGGTACAATTCCCACTATCATAGGTAAAATTACAAATTTTACATCAGCCATCTTAGTTCCTGACAGACTTCCCATAAGCCAATAAGTTATAGCTGGCAACTGCTCATTTGGATCTGCAACAAGCTTTATAAACGATGTCGCAGCTGAAAATAAAGAGCTGACCATAATACCTGCTAGTATAAGTCCCAAGACCTTATTTCCTTTAGCTCTCTTGCTTATAAAATAAACAAGTCCTACAGTTATCAAACTGAATATAAATGCGCTTATTGTTATTTCTCTACCACTTCTATAAAATAAAATCGCAATAGCCGCCCCAAATGCTGCTCCATTAGAAGCCCCCAAAATATCAGGTGCCGCCATAGGATTTAAGAATATACTTTGATAAGCCGCCCCTGCTGCCGATAGACAACATCCTACTAAGCAAGCAAGTATTATTCTAGGCAATCTTACATTAAAAAATATAATCTCCATTTTTTCAGTCCAAAACGGCTCTATATTCGAAATTTTAGAAAAAATTATTCCGACAACTTGATTTGGCTCTATAGGGTATTTACCAAGGCCAAACGAAAAAATTATCGTTATTATCATAAGTACAAATAATCCAATTATTATAAATTTATTCTTTCTACTTTTTGGCAATTTTTAACACTCCTTTTTTATATTATTTTGAACATGCTTCCTGTCTTTTTTATATCTTGATAAGGAGCGCTTATTTTAACTAACTCAAAACATTTATCGATGTCGTCTATTATAAATCCTCCTATTTCGTCTATCCCTACTTTTTTAAAATCCAAGGATAGCGGTGTAGATATATCACAGAGTACGCTTTTTTTACCTTTTGAATCACCTGCGATTTTCATTATATGCTTGTTTATTATCAAATTACCTCCTAGATAAATAGAGTCGTATTCATCTACTAAGTATTCAAATGCTGTTATAATATAATCTCCATCCTCCATCTTTCTATTAAAAAAATCGGCATCATACGACTTTTGAACATTTTCTTTATTTTCCAAAACTGCATCTACTACTGCGACTCTGTCGCCTTGATCTATTGTAGATACAAATGGATGTTTTATTTTTTCTAGTAGCAAATTTTCTCGAGGTTGCTTGCTATTATAAAATGCATTGATAGCAGCTAGTCCCAAGCTGGCTTCTACAAAGTTCCACGACTTTATCGATTTAGCTAAATCCTTTAATTTCATATTCGGTTTTATTTTATTTTCAAATGGAAATCTCTTGTCGTTTAATACTCGACTAATTCCAGCCCCGCAATCAGAAATCACCATGGCAAATTCTGTACCAATAACTAAATCTTCTATTTTTATATCTTCTTGTATATTTTTGATTAAGTTATCATATAATTCCCACAATTTTCGTCCCCCCTCTCGCTTTTTATATGTATTTTTATATATTGTTTTATATATTTTTATTATATTTAATTTAAAATAATTTATTTTTTATCATGTTTTATTATGTTTAGATATTTTGATTGTATCTCAAAATAATTCAAAAGTAAGTTGTTTTAACAACTGACTTTTTTATTGTTTTGTGCATTAAAAACAGTTTATGACATATTTTTAAATTTTTTGTCAATTCGCAAAAATTTTACTTAAATTTAAAAAGGGAGTACTATAAAATAGAATAAAATCCATTTTATAGTACTCCCTTACTTTATAATTTATAGAAAATTATATTCGTTTGAAATTACAAATAAATATAATTTATATTCTGTATGTATTAGAATACTTTGTTTAATATTTCAATTATTTCTTCTTTAGTAGCTTGTCTTGGATTAGTAGCACAACAAGCATCTTTTAAAGCATTGACAGCTAATATATCGAAATCTTCTTTTTTAGCACCTAATTGTTCAAATCCAGAAGGTATTTCTACATCGGCAGATAATTTTCTTATCGCAGTTATAGCTGCAGCAGCACCTTCTTCATCAGTCATGTTACTTATATCTACTCCCATAAATTCAGCGACATCTTTTAATCTATCTGGACAAACCTTAGCATTGTATTCTTGAACAGCTGGAAGTAATATAGCATTGCATACACCATGTGGTAGGTTATAGAATCCACCGAATTGGTGGGCTATAGCATGTACATAACCTAATGAAGCATTGTTAAATGCCATACCAGCTAAGAATTCAGCATATGCCATTTTGTCTCTAGCTACCATATCATTTCCGTCTTTAACAGCATCTCTTAGATATCCTTGGATTAGTTTTATAGCTTTTTCAGCACAAGCATCTGTTATTGGAGTAGCTATAGTAGAAACATAAGCCTCAACAGCATGAGTTAAAGCATCCATACCAGTTGCAGCAGTCAATGCTTTAGGCATACTCACCATTAAATTAGGATCGTTTACAGCTAGTGTTGGGTTAACATGTTCATCACATATTGCCATTTTTACATGTCTTTCTTCATCAGTTATTACACAGAATATAGTCATTTCAGAAGCAGTACCAGCAGTAGTATTTATAGCTATTAATGGAAGCTGAGGTTTTTTAGATTTATTGACTCCTTCGTAATCTTTCATATTGCCGCCATTAGTAGCAACTAAAGCAATCCCCTTTGCACAATCATGAGGTGAACCTCCACCAAATGACATAACAAAATCACAGTTTTCAGCTTTTAAAACTTCTACACCTTCCATAACTGAAGTTACAGTTGGATTTGGAACTGATCCAGGATAAAGGACATACTCTATGCCATTAGCATCTAAGTTATCTAATATTTCTTTTAATTCTGCACTTTTAGCAGATCTTTTACCACAAACTACTAAAGCTTTTTTAAATCCTCTTGCTTTGATTTCAGCTGGAATACTACCAGCACATCCAGGTCCCATTAAACTAACATTTGGCATATAAAATTTGTACATTCTAATTTTCCCCCTTAGTTTTATATTTGTAGCAATACACAATTGTGTATATATCACATACATAAATCTATTGAAATATAAATATAAAAATTACAATGTCCCAAAAGTATAACGTTTTCTACATATCTACAAAATATATTATTTATTATTACTATACCAGCGAATATATGTGGGGTCATTTCTAAATGAATAATTAATAAAATTGAACTTGAATAATTATTCAAGATGATTCTGTCACATATACTTTCACAAATAATGTATGAAATATTTTCATAATCATACTTTTTTAGTTAAAATTTCCTCTAAATTACTATCTTCTAATTCAATATTTTCAAATGAAGATGTTAAAACATCGTCAATATCAATAGATCCATTTAAAATATTTTCAACAATGAAATTTACTTGATTTAAATTAGAATTCCATCGAATACACTGTTCTTTAGCAAAATTTCTTAATTCAGGATCATATAAAGAGATATTATGTT
>NZ_JALEXO010000070.1 GCF_022780145.1 Intestinibacter sp. | reverse complement strand
AAATTTAAGAAAATTAAAATAAAAAATATATATTTTTAATGTATCATTTATATATAAGTATTTAGTATAATCTAGATTATATAAAAGTTTGCAAAAATAAGATTTTGGGGGATTTTTATATGAATAAAATAAATTTAAATTCTATCGATATTGATTTTTTCAAAAAAAATAAGCAAATAACTATTTATTTGTTGATGATACTGTTATTGATATGTCTATTGATAAGTAAATTAAATTATATCTACGGATCTTCTACACAGTATATAAAAGACGATGTGCTTGTAAATGGAACGAGAATAGGTAGAGCGGAGGTTATATCAGATAAATTACTAGACAAGGGTTCATGCATTCCTGGAACTAAAATAAAGCCTAAAGACGTCGTAATTCATCAGACTGGGTGTATAGATGTAGATGCTGATAAGATGTATGAATCTCTAAAAAACGCAAATGAAGATCCATATGCAGGCACTGCTTATTCTAAATATAGAAATGCATCATGGACCATAACTGTAGGATATGATAAGATTATCGAGAATATTCCTTTGAATTGGGAGGCGTATGCACAAGGAACACATGAAGGTAATCAGACAGGTATTTCTATAGAAATATGTATGTACACAGATGGAGCTAAACAGAGACAAGCCTATTTAAATGCTATAGAATTATTTAAAATTTTGAGCAAATATCAAGGAGGATTACAGCTTAAAAAGCACGAGGATTATACAGGTAAAGAATGTCCTCAATGGCTACTTGAAGGAAAATATGGATTGGATTGGGATTGGTTTGAGCAAAAATGCTTGGAATAAGAAAAGTATAATTAAAAAAATAACTAATAATTCAAAAAAAATATCAAAATATCAATAATTCCAAAAAGCTAGATTAATACCCTTAGGGTAATAGGAAAAAGAGAATCGACTGTGTAATAATAATCTAAAGAAGCATAGATTATCAGAATGGAGGGATTATTGTGATTGATATAGTAAATTCTTATGAAGAAAATGCAAGGGAACTCTATAAAAGCTGTGATGTTTATTACAATAAAAATATATTTATAGCTAAATCCATTCCTTCAAATGAAAATTTAACTAAGTCAAGATTACATAGTCATGAGGAATACGAATTTTTTATTCCACTTAGTCCAGTTCCTTTTTTGGTAAATGAGGAAAGTATTTTTTTTGGAGAGATAGGGTATATATATTCAGTTAAAAGTAATACAAATCACGGAATAAAATACGGTCTTTCTAATGTAGAATATACAGATATTCTCGTCAAAAAAGATTATCTAGAGGGTATAATGGAGGAATTAAATTGTTCAGATGATATATTTAATTACCCTATATATTTATCGAGGGAATTGAAGTTTTATTTACATATTTTTATAGAAGAATTTCTAAAAAATGATCAAAAAGATTTAGTTAAACTAGATATGATATCAAATCTTTTCTGTAGAGAATTGATTAGAGGAAACTTAAATAAAGATATAGATATTTTTAAACAAAAACAAAGCTATCAGAGGGGGATTTATTTAGTTGCAGATTTTATAAATCACAATTACAATAGGGAAATAAAGATAGAAGAAATGGCTAAATTAGCAGGATTATCAAAAAACTATTTTGGAGCTGCATTTAAAAAGGCATTAGGTGAAACCCCACATTCTTATTTGATTAAAATAAGAATATCAAAGGCAAAGGTTCTTTTAGAAACTACAAACTATTCTCTAAGCGACATATCAAAGAAGGTTGGATTTAAGAAGCCTAGTTCATTTACATCACAATTTAAAGCATCTACAGGTATGATACCTTCAAAGTATAGAGAAAAAAGCATAAGAAATTATTAAAATTTTAAGAGGCTCTTGTAAAATACAAGTAGCCTCTTAAAATTCTAAAATGAAGAATTTTTGATATTTTTATTTGTTTCTTGTAATCTAGATATATTCTGTTCTGAACGTAAAATACTATTTAAAATATCCACTATTTTTATTATATAGTATATAGAATATGAAAACAAATGATAATATATGTTTTGCATAGATTTATCAGAAATTTAAAACATATGATATAATAAATAGATAGAAAATAATTTACTTGACAAAAATTTGAAAAGTTGTAATAGTAATTTGAGAAAGGAGTATAGCCTATGAATAGAGATGATTTTTTAAATATGTATGGCTTAGATGAGTATTCCTTGACAGAGTTAGGTATAAATTGGATAGATTTATACAATATATTGCAAGACTATAAGAAATCAATTGATATTTATGACGCTAGAATAACCTATGTGGCAAATGTACTTAGAGAACATCCAAAGGTCCATTCTGTAAAAGCTAGAGTAAAAGATCCTAAAAGGCTATTACAAAAGATAGTTAGGAAGACTCCAGATAGAAGAAGAAAATATGGAGCTCATTTTAATTTTAGTATAGAAAATTATAAAGATGAAATTACAGATTTAATGGGGATTCGTGCAATACATATTTTTAAAGAAGACTGGGAAGAGATACACAATTTTATAACTAACAAATGGAATGTGGTTGAAATTGTAGCTAATATAAGAGAGGGTGACAATGTAAAGACCTTCGAGGAAAAATCTATTCCTGTGAGATCTAGGGTATCTGGATATAGATCTGTTCATTATCTTATTAAATACGGTGCAGAACACGATTTATCGACTATAGAAATACAGGTCAGAACTATTTTTGAAGAGGGATATGGGGAGATAGATCATCAGCTTAGATACAGTCACGATGGCGATATTCCAGAAGTATTAGCACAAAACTTAATGCTTTTAAATAGGATTGCTGGAAGTTCAGATGAGATGGCATCTCTTATAAATATGCTAAATCAAAGTTTTAGCGATATTGAATATAAATACAGCAAAAAATTAAAAAATAAAAATGATATGCTTAGAAAATTGCGCCAAAAAATTTATGAAAATGATTCTTTAAATAAAGAAGAGAGACAATCTATAGTGAGTGATATAGATGATATAATTTGGGGCGATAGACCAAAAAATTTGAGGAGGTAATAAATGGGAAGAAGAAAAATACTATTTTTTGATATTGATGGGACATTGATTTCAGAAGTAAATAATGAAATACCAGAAAGTACAAAACATGCACTTAAAAAGGCTCAGGAGAATGGACACATAACAATTATAAACACAGGTAGAACAAGAGCCTTAGTAGAGCCTAGATTAGAGGATATGGGGTTTGATGGATATATATGTGGATGTGGAACTTATATAGAGGTACATGGTAAAGTACTATATCATAAAACTATAGAAAAAAATAAGTACAAAGAAATATTAAATCTTATAAAAGAAAATGAAATGGAAGCTATAATTGAAGGCAGAGATGCTATTTTTATGGATTACGATAGTAAAAGTGAGGATGTACAAAATAGGATAAAGGCTTTTGAGAAGAGAGGATTTCCTATGAAGCCTTACACAAGTGATGAATTATATTTTGATAAATTTTTTGCTACATTAAAAAATACAGCTAAATTAGATAATATAGTTGAGTATTTCGAAAATGAAGGATTTGACTATATAGATAGAGGTTCAAATGATATAGAAGTCGTTCCAAAAGGTCATTCAAAGGCTAGTGGAATGGAGTTTCTATTAAATTATTTTAACTTAGAAAAGGAAGATAGTTATGCATTTGGAGATAGCTACAATGACACTACGATGTTTGAATTTTGCCCAAATGGGGTATTGATGGCAAATGGAAAACAAGATCTATCTAAAATAGTAAAATTTGTTACAAAAGATGTAGACGAAGATGGCATAGAATATGCATTACAACATTTCAATATAGTATAGTTAATAGAGATGCGAGAAATATAAATATTTTCGCATCTTTTTTAATATACAGAAAATGTCATTTATAGGCATGGAAAATTATATTTCTTATTTTATTATTTTAAATAAAATTATATTAATATATAATTTCTTAATTATATTAAGGAAAAAAAATTTCCGTATTGATATAATTTAAATAACTAAATATTCAGACAAAGGAGTGCATTCATATGGAAAAAATAAGTACAGGTATAAAAGGCTTCGACGATATTATGGGTGGATTATATCCTGGTGATAATGTCGTATGGCAGGTTGAAGATATAAATAACTATAGACATGTGGCAAACGCTTTCGCTAAAAAATCAGTAGCAGATGGGAAAAAAGTAAATTACATCCGATTTGGAAAGGGTAATCCGGTAATCGATGATTTAGATTCAGTTAATTTATTTGAATTAGACTTGGAAAAGGGATTTGAAGAGTTCACAATGTCTGTTCACCGCATAATAAAAACACAAAGTGAAAACGCAGTTTATGTATTTGACAGTCTTACATATATACAAAGAGGATGGTATTCAGATTTAATGACAGTTAACTTTTTCAAAGTTACATGTCCTTATTTGTATAAAATGGGAGCAGTAGCGTATTTTTCAATAAAGAGAAATTCTTATACTTATGAAACAATAGCTAAAATAAGAGAAACTACACAAGTTTTAATGGATATATATAACGTAGAAGGAAGTTTCTACATACATCCACTAAAGGTTGAAGATAGATACACTCCTATTTTATTCTTCCCACATAAAATAGATGGAGATGAAGTCACTACTATAACTTCAAGTGGGGAAGCTTCAAAGCTATTTTCAAATTTCGACTGGCGAAATAAAAGACTTGGTTATTGGAGAATAAACTTCAACAAAGCAAAATCTGCATTAACACAAGATGAAGTAACTCAAAATAAAATGAAGGAAGTTTTAATAAACATATTAGTTGGTAAAGACAGCAAAATTCACGATATGTGCCAAAAATACTTTACTTTAGCTGATATGGTGCAAATAGCTTCTCGTGAAATAGGTACAGGATTTATAGGTGGTAAGAGTATAGGTATGCTTATGGCAAACGCTATCATAAGTAAGTCAGAAGAAACTAAAGAATACTTTAAGGATATACTAGAACCACATGATTCATTCTATATTGGTACAGATGTTTTCTATTCTTATATAGTTGAAAATGGACTATGGGATTTAAGAATGAAACAAAAAACTGATGAAGGTTATTTTGTATATGCTCAAGAATTACAGGATGGTTTAAAAAATGGTAAATTCTCTCAAATGATAGAAGAACAATTTATGCACTTATTGGAATACTATGGACAATGTCCTATAATTGTAAGATCAAGTTCACTATTAGAGGATAACTTCGGTAATGCTTTTGCAGGTAAGTACGACAGTGTTTTCTGTATAAACCAAGGAACACCAGAAGCTAGATTAAAAGATTTTGAAGATGCAATAAGAACAGTATATGCAAGTACAATGAATGAAGATGCATTAAACTACAGAAAAAACCGTGGATTAGATAAGCGTGATGAACAAATGGCTATCTTAGTTCAAAGAGTTTCAGGAGATTATTATGGAGAATATTACTTCCCTCATGTAGCTGGAGTTGCAAATTCATCAAACTTATATGTTTGGAATAAAAAGATAGATATGGATGCAGGTATGCTTAGACTTGTATTTGGACTTGGTACAAGAGCAGTTGATAGAGTTAACAACGACTATGTTAGAATAGTTGCATTAGATGATCCAACAAGACTTCCTGCTATGACTAAGAAGGATCCTCAAAAGTTCTGTCAACATTATGTAGATGTATTGAATTTAAATACAAACAGTGTAGAAACAGTTACAGTAAATGATGCCGTTAAAAATAACTTAAAGACACAAAGTAATTTATTTGGAACAAAGGATAAAGAAACAGAAGAAAGATTCAAGAGAGTGGGAATAGATACATCTAATATACCATTTGTATTGAATTTTGAAAGATTGTTGAGAAGTACTAAATTTGCTGAAGCTATGAGAAAAATATTAAAAGTAGTATCATCAAAATACAATTATCCTGTAGATATTGAATATACTGCCAATTTTGATAGACAAGGTAATTTTAGAATAAATATAGTTCAATGTAGACCATTACAAACTAGAGGTCTAGGTAAGACAGTAGAATTACCTAAATTAGAGGATTCTAGCTCATGTCTATTCTCATCACAAGGTAATTTCATGGGTGGTAATGTCAGACTTGCTATAGATTATATAGTATTTGTATCTTCAGATGATTATCTAAAATTATCAGAGGTTGAAAAATACGATATAGCTAGACAAATTGGATTTATTAATAAAGAACTAAAAGGAAAGAATGCAATGCTTATGGGACCAGGTAGATGGGGTAGTAGTAACCCAGCACTTGGAGTACCTGTTAAATTTACAGAGTTATGTAATATGTCTGTAATGTGTGAAATCGCTTACAGTAATCAAGATTTGATGCCTGAGTTATCTTATGGAAGTCATTTCTTCCAAGATTTAGTAGAAACTGGAATATTCTATGTTGCGTTATTTGATAATAAGAGCGATGTAATATTTAATGAATACAAATTGAGAGAAAAAGAAAATATAGTAAAACAAATTATCAAAGATAACAATATAAATGAAGATGTAATCAAGGTGTACGATACAAAAGGACTTCAAATTTATTCTGATATAACTGAACAAATCGTAACTTGTTCTTAATACTTTTTTTACAAAAGAAGAGAGTGTCTAAAAATATTTTAGACACTCTTTTTAATTGATTATAAAGGATATGGTATAAATATAGTTTATTTATAAGTGGTATTTATATATGTTAATTTGGAAATTAGAATAATCCTGATATTACTCCGTTTTCATCAACATCGATCTTTTCAGCTGCTGGAACTTTTGGAAGTCCTGGCATCTTCATTATTTCACCAGTTAATGCAACTACGAATCCTGCACCTGCAGATATTGTTACTTGTCTAACTGTTATTCTGAATCCTGTTGGTCTACCTAATTTAGTTTGATCATCAGTTAATGAATATTGAGTCTTAGCCATACAAACTGGAACTCCACCGAATCCAAGTTTTTCTAAGTTAGCTAATTCTTTTTCTGCTTCTGGAGTATAGTCTACACCGTCAGCTCCATATATCTTAGTTGCTATTGCATTTATTTTTTCTTTTAATGTATAGTCGTCTGGGTAGCAGAATTGGAAGTCATTTGGTTCTTCACATAATCTTATAACTTCTTTAGCTAATTCTATACCACCTTCGCCACCTTTAGCCCATACTTGAGATAAAGCAACGTT
>NZ_JALEXO010000061.1 GCF_022780145.1 Intestinibacter sp. | reverse complement strand
TCGAATACTTTTTTTATATAAAGTACACCTTCAGTTTCGTTGTTGGAGTCGATAGTAGTATTTATATTAATTAGATTGGATAGATAATTTACTACTTGTTTGATCATTTTTGTACTTATATCCTAACATTCTAGAGGAATTTAATACTACGAAAATTGAAGATGCATTGTGGATTATAGCGGCTGCTATAGGGTTTAAGAAGCCTAATCCAGATAAAAGTATTCCAACTATATTTACAAGGACTGCAAAGACCCATATATTTTGTTTTATGATGAAATAAGTTCTCTTGCTAAGAGCTAGAGTTTCGCATAGAAAATCTATTCTGTCTGACATCAAAGTTATATCAGATGCATCTGATGCTATATCTGTTCCAGCCATACCCATTGCGATTCCGACATTTGCAAGAGTAAGTGCTGGGGCATCGTTTATTCCGTCGCCTATCATAGCTACGTGTTTTCCTTCTGATTGTAATTTTTTTATGTAGTCTAGCTTTTCTTGTGGAAGAAGGTTTGCTTTAAAATGTTCTATACCGACTTCTTCACAGATTGCACTTGCTGTATATTCGTTGTCACCAGTAAGCATTATGAAATCTTCTATTCCTAGAGTTTTTAATTCGTTGATAGCATCCTTTATATAAGGTCTTACAGTATCTGCTACGGATAAGCAACCCAGTACATTTTGGTTTGAAAGTACGACTAGTGCTGTTCTTCCTAACTTTTCCTCGTGATCTAAGAATTCATATATTTTTTCAGAATTAGAGCCTTCAAAATTTAATTCTTCTAGAGCTCTTCTATTTGATACCTCGTAAATTTTTTCATCTAATTTTACTTTTACTCCTCGACCAAATAGCATATCGAATTCCCCATTTGGAATATTATTCATATCTATATTTTCCTTATTGACAAGGTATTTTACGATAGACTTTCCAATAGGATGACCTGAATTTTTTTCTACTATTGCTAGAGTTTCTAAAAATTCTTGTTTTTTAGATTGATCGCATATGAACATATCCACAACCTCAGGTGTACCCTTAGTGATAGTTCCAGTTTTATCGAAGCATATAGTTGTGACTTTTGCGAATTCCTCGATGACAACACCGCCTTTTATTAGAACTCCCTTTTTAGCTGCATTTCCGACGCTGGCGATTACAGCAGTTGGTGTCGCCAAAACTAATGCACATGGGCAAGCTATTACTAAAATAGACATGACACGTATTATATCCTTTGTAAGTATAGCAGTTACAAAGCATATGAAAAGTATAGTTGGAAGGAAGAATTCTGCAAATTTATCGGCAGTTTTTTGGACATTGCCTTTGTTTTCTTGGGCATTTTTTACAGTTTTTATAATTTGACCAAGGATAGTTTCGTTTCCGATTTTTTCAGTTAGTATTTCGATTACGCCGTTTTCGTTTAAAGTACCTACAAATACCTTGTCATGGACGCTTTTATCCACAGGCATGGATTCTCCTGTTATGGCAGCTTCGTTTATTGTCGCTTGACCATTGTTGATAATTCCATCTACTGGAATTTTTTCTCCTGCTATAACTTGGATTATATCCCCAGGTCTGACTTCACGAATAGATACTAGCTCGAATTTATCGCCGATTTTTTTTCTACATTTATGAGGGACTAGCTTTATAAGAGAGCGGACTGCATTTTGTGTTTTTTTCATAGTTAAATCCTCTAGAAACTCTCCAAAAATCATCATAAATGAAACTATTGAGCCAGATAAATATTCTCCCACATATGTAGTTCCAATTAGAGCTAAAACGACTAAAAGCCCAGCTGTAACCTTTCTCTTTTTAATAGTCGCAAGCAAGGTTGATCTTATTACTATAAATCCTCCTATTACTAGAGGGATTATTTCAAATGGAAATGGAAGCGAAATTTTTATAAAAAAATGAAATATAATAGCTAGTATATTTAATACTAACAAAGTCATTGGAAGAATATATATTTTATTTTTTGTGATAAATCGATTCATATTTTATACCCCTTTCTTATAAATTTATAATTTAAAACCTGAGAGAAATAAAATTCCCTCAGGTATATATTGTGTTAAATTACTTATTAGTCTTGTTTTTTCTTAAATAAACCGAATTTCTTTTTCTTATTATGTTTATCATCTGAATGTTCATGGTCGTGGTGATGATGGTGGTGATCATGATTATGACAATGATCGTGGTCGTGTTCCTCGCTTATTCCAAATAAATCATCCATATCTTCTATATCATCTAATATTCCGTGGTGGCCTTCATGCATATTAATTACCTCCTTTATCCCCCTATGGGGGTTATTAATTATATTATAGATTCATAATAAAAATATGTCAATTAATTATCTAAAATGATTAAATACGAATTTATGAGGTATAATTTAATGTATAAGTCTTTAAAAAAATTAAGAATAGGTAGGAGTGAGTTACATGGCTAACGAAAACCATGATCATGTACATACAAACCACGTACATTCAGACGAAGATTATAAAAAATTGATAAATAGAATGTCTAGAATAATTGGACATGCGAACTCTGTGAAGACTATGATGGAGGAGCACAGGGATTGCACAGAGATTTTGATACAGATATCTGCAGTTAAATCAGCGTTAAACAATTTAGGGAAAAAAATACTAGAGGATCATATAAACAAATGTGTCGTAGATGTAGTTGGAGATGAAAAGCTAGAGGAAAAGGAAAAATTATTGAAGGATTTAAACGATGCAATAGATAAATTTGTCAGATAAAGTGATACAAAATCTATAGGATTTAAAAATATAATTCATAAATCCTTTAAAGTCCAGTAAATACAAGGTATGTATAATTATTGGAAAAATCTATATATTTAATTTTATTTAAACAATCTTGATTAGGCACAATATATGGTGTAAAATAAATCAGTCGATACTATATATTGTGCTTTTGAAAAATTATACATAAGAAATAGCAATTCTTCAATTTTTAAATTATACAGATATACTTATATAAAGTTATAGCTATTAGTATTGATAATATATAAATTTAAAATTAAGTAATTATATTAAAACTAGAGATAAAAAGGAGATAACGATGACAGCGAATTTAAATATAATAAAGAGGGATGGAAGTAAAGTAGAATTTGATAAATCAAAAATAAAAAATGCTATATTAAAAGCTATGAAATACGGTAGCGGTATAATGGAACAAGAAATAGCAAGTGATATAGCTGATGAAATAGAAAAACTGTATTTACAAGAATCATCTTCTCCAACTGTGTATAAAGTAGAAGAGTTGGTATATAAAGAACTAATAGATCACAAACAAGAATTAACTGCAAAAGCATATGAAGGATATAGAGCAGTACAATCCTTCAAAAGAGAAGTAAATACGACAGATGATAGTATCTTAGGGTTACTAGACAAAAGTAACGAGGATGTTTTAAATGAAAACTCTAATAAAAATGGTCATTTAGCATCTACACAAAGAGATTTAGTAGCGGGAGAGGTTTCAAAGGATATAGCTAGAAGAAAGCTAATACCTGCGCATATTGTTCAAGCTCATGATGAAGGGGCAATCCATTACCATGATATGGATTATGCGATACAACCGATACACAACTGCATGCTAATCAACCTAGAAGATATGCTAAACAACGGAACAGTTATAAACAACAAATTAGTTGAATCACCAAAATCATTTGCTACAGCATGTACAGTTACAACTCAAATAATAGCTCAAATAGCAAGTGGACAATACGGTGGAAACTCAATAACAATAAAACACATAGCTCCATTTTTAAGAGTTTCATACAATAAATATTTAAATAAATACATGGAAAAATACAGCGAAGAAATGGCTCATGAATTAGCTGAAGATAGAATGCTAGAGGAATTAAAATCTGGTATACAAACAATCAGATATCAATTATCTACATTACACACAAGTAATGGCCAATCTCCATTCTCTACAATATATCTTGAAATAGAAGAAGGTGGAGAATACGAAAAAGAAGAAGCTCTAATCTGTGAAGAAATGATACGCCAAAGATTAGAAGGTATGAAAAACTACAAGGGACAAGAAATTGGAGAAGAATTCCCAAAACTTGTCTACTTACTAGATGAACACAATTGTCTAGAAGGCGGAAAATACGACTATATAACTAGATTAGCAGCTAAATGCAACACAAAGAGATTAGTACCAGATTACCAAAGTGCTAAAATAATGAGAAAAAATTACGATGGGGAAACTTTCCCTCCAATGGGATGTAGATCTCATTTAAGCAACTGGAAGGATGAAAATGGAAACTACAAATGGTATGGAAGATTTAACCAAGGTGTAGTGAGTCTTAACTTAGTTCAAGTAGCTTTAACAGCAAACAAGGACATGGATAAATTCTGGGAAATCCTAGATGAAAGACTAGAATTATGTAGAGAAGCTCTAATGGTTAGACATAATTTATTATTAGGAACTCCTTCTGATATATCACCAATTCACTGGCAACACGGTGGTATCGCTAGACTTAAAAAGGGTGAAAAAATAGACCCATTATTAAAAGACGGATATTCAACATTATCTCTAGGATATGTAGGTGTTTACGAAATGACTCAAGCAATGCTTGGTGTATCACATACAACTCCAGAAGGAGAAAAATTTGCTCTAGAAGTAATGCACCACTTAAAAGACACTTGCGATAGATGGAAGGAAGAGACAGGTCTTGGATTTGGATTATATGGAACTCCAGGAGAAAGCTTAACTTCTAGATTCTGTAGATTAGACAAACAAAAATTCGGCGAAATAAAAAATGTAACTGATAGAATGTACTACACAAATTCTTATCATGTTCATGTCGCTGAAGAAATAGACGCCTTCGAAAAATTAAAATTCGAAAGTCAATTCCACGATATAAGCTTAGGTGGATGTATAAGCTACGTAGAAGTTCCTGATATGAGTAAAAATTTACCAGCAGTGGAACAAATAATAAACTACATCTACCACAACATCCAATACGCTGAAATAAACACAAAACCAGATGTTTGCTTCAAATGTGGATATACAGGAGAAATCAAATTAGACGACAATATGGAATGGTACTGTCCAAACTGTGGAAATAGAGATAAAAACGAAATGCAAGTCATGAGAAGAACTTGCGGATATATAGGCTCTAACATGTGGGGCAAAGGACGTACTCAAGAAATCAGCCAAAGAGTTTTACATTTATAAAAAAATTGGAGTGATTTTGATGAGATTTTCTAAAATAAAGGATAACGACATAGCAAATGGACTAGGAGTTACAATGTCTCTTTGGACTCAAGGGTGTCCACACCATTGCAAGGGGTGCTTCAATGGAGAAACTTGGGACTTCGATGCAGGTGAGGAGTTTGAGGATTCAGATTTAGAATATATACTTGAAAATATAAATAAAAACAATGTACACAGAGATCTGTCTATATTAGGTGGAGAGCCACTTTGCCCTGAAAATGTAGATGGAGTAATCGAGGTATGTAAAATATTTAAAGAAAAATTCCCTGAGAAGAAGATATATTTATGGACAGGATATGTTGTAGAACAATTCAACGAAAAACAAAGAAATGTGTTAAATTATATAGATGTTTTAGTCGATGGACCGTTTGTTCAAGCTAAAAGGAATTTGTCTCTTATGATGAGAGGTTCTTCTAATCAGAGAGTTATAGATGTTAAAAAGAGTTTAGATGAAAATAAAATAGTTTTATTTCAAGATTAAAAGATAAAAAAGGGCTAACTGATATACAAATGTAAATATTAGTTAGCCTTTTTCTAATATATAGAAATTATATATTTGTAAAATATTGACTGATATCTATGTTTTCTATATAATTAAAATACTTAATAGAATAAGAGGAGGGTATTTTAATGAGTGTAATAATTTATTTAGCAGTAGTTGTATTAATGTTCGCTTCTATGTGGGTAATTTTTCAAAAGGCTGGTCTTGAAGGCTGGAAAGCTATAATACCTCTTTACAATACATATTGCCTTTGTAAAATTACTTGGGGAAATGGCTGGATATTTTTAGCATTTATTGTTCCTTTAGTAAACATAGTTGTAGCTATTATGACAATGTATAAGCTAGCAAAGGTATTTGGAAAGGGAGTAGGATTTTGTATTGGATTAATATTTTTATCAGTCGTTTTCTATCCTTTATTAGCATTTAGTGATTCACAATATATGGGACCAGATAAAAAAATAGCATAATATATAGCTAAATCTACAGGGCTTGATTTGTCTGAAGTAGAAGATTTAATGAATTAATTAAATTGAATATGTTTTAAATCAATATTGATTTTACTTAATAATAAAAAGTAGGGGCATGGACTCCTACTTTTTATGTTATAATTAACAAAATATGAAAAATTTATTGTGAATAGAGGTGGTAAATTATGAAGGATTCAGATTGGGAAATACTATACAAATTATATAAAACGCCTAATATGACTAAGGTTGCAGATATGCTGTATATAACTCAACC
>NZ_JALEXO010000002.1 GCF_022780145.1 Intestinibacter sp. | reverse complement strand
TATTAGGTAGAATGGATTCTGAAGCAGCTAAAAACTTAGCTAGACAATTCAAAAAAGATAAAATAAAAGTTATGACTAGTGTTGCTGCTGACAAATACACTGTAACTGATGACTCAGTTAAAATAGATTTAAATAATGGTAAATCAATAGAAGCAGAAATGGTATTACTTTGCGTAGGTAGAAGACCTAACTTAGCTAACTCTGGTGTTGAAGAAATAGGTATAGAAATGGCACCAAGAGGATTTGTACAAGTTAATGAATACTTAGAAACTAGTATACCAGGAATATATGCAATAGGTGATATAATACCAGGAGCTATGCTTGCTCACGTTGCATCTGCTGAAGGTATGGTAGCTGCTGAAAATGCTGTTAAAGGAAACAGTGAAACAGTTAACTATAAAGCTATACCAAGCTGTGTTTACACTGAACCAGAAGTATCAGGCGTTGGTGTAACTGAAGACGAATTAAAAGCTAATGGAACTCCATACAAAGTTGGTAGATTCGAATTCAGAGGTTTAGGTAAAGCAAAAGCAATAGGTAAATTACAAGGTTACATAAAAGTTATGACTGACGAAGATGATACTATAATAGGTGCTTCTTTAGTTGGACCACACGTAACAGACCTATTAACAGAATTATCTTTAGCTGTAGGTTTAGGATTAAAAGCTAAAGATGTTGGTAGAGTAATACATGCTCATCCAAGTCTATCTGAAGGTTTAATGGAAGCTATACATGATATACATGGTGAATGTGTACATGCTATACCAAAAAAATAATTTAATGACACAGAGTTTGACATAATTTTTTAAAAGCTCTGTTGTGATAAAACTTAATTTAAGGGGGATATCATAAGATGACTTATAATATTGCTGTAGCCGGAAAAGGCGGAGTTGGTAAAACTAGTCTAACAGGGCTTTTAATTGACACATTAGTAAAACAAAAAAAAGATCCTATACTAGTAGTTGATGCAGATGCAAACTGCAATCTTTATGAAGTACTAGGAGTGGAAGAACCACAAACAATCGGTCAAATTAGAGAAGAAGCTAATCAGACTGAAAAAAGAGGAGATTCATTTCCAGGAGGAATGACTAAAGCTCAATTCTTACAATGGAAACTAGGCATGATCCTAGAAGAAGGCGACGGATATGACATGTTAGTTATGGGTAGATCAGAAGGAGAAGGTTGCTATTGTTTCGTAAATGGAATATTAAAACAGCAAGTTCAAAAAATTTCAGATCACTATAACTATGTAATCACAGATAATGAAGCAGGTATGGAACATATAAGTAGAAAACTTACTAAACATGTTGATACTCTTATATTAGTCAGTGATTGTTCAAGACGTAGTATCCAAGCAGTTGCTAGAATTAGGGATTTAGCAAAAGAAATGAATTTAAGCGTTGGCAAGATTGGATTAATCGTTAATAAGGTTCCAAATGGAGAACTAAATGACGGTGTAAAAGAAGAAATAGCTAAACACGATTTAAATTTATTTGGAGTAGTTCCTTCAGATGAATTAATATATGAATATGATTCAGAAGGTAAAGCTTTAGTAGATTTACCAGCTGATTCAAAATCTAGAGTAGCACTAGAAAAAATAATAGAAACTCTAGACTTGCCTTAATATATAGAAAGGCGCATTATAAATTAAAATAGGCTTAAGGGGGAAAAAAACATGGCATTTAAAATGTCTACTCAAAAAGTTACTGGAACAGTTAATGTAGTAGAAATAGGAACAGGAGATAAAGCTATAAAATTAGGTGGAGAACAAGTTCTTCCATTCTACAGCTTTGATGGAGAAACAGGAAATGCACCAGTTGTTGGAGCTGAAATATCAGATATACAACCTGAAGAATGGATAGATTGCTATTCTAAATTATATGGAGATGTTTGGGCAGATCCAGCTAAATGGGCTAAATACGTTGAAGATAACACAGAAGCAGATTTCATATGCTTAAGATTAAATGGAGCTAATCCTGATGGAGCAAACAAAACTCCAGAAGAATGTGCAGAAGTAGCTAAAGCTGTTGCTGAAGCTATAACTTTACCATTAGTAGTTGCTGGATGCGGTAACGCTGAAAAAGATGGTCAAGTATTTGATAAAGTTTCTGCTGCATTAGAAGGTAAAAATATATTAGTAATGTCAGCTGTAGAAGACAACTACAAAGCAGTTGGTGCTTCTGCTGGTATGGCTTACGGTCAAAAAGTTGCTGCAGAATCTGCAGTTGATATAAACTTAGCTAAACAAATGAATGTATTACTTACTCAATTAGGCGTACAACAAGAAAATATAGTTATGAACGTTGGTTGTTCAGCAGTTGGTTATGGATATGAATATGTTGCATCTACTATGGATAGAGTTAGATTAGCAGGATTCAACCAAAATGATAAAGCATTACAAATACCAATAATAACTCCAGTTTCATTTGAAGTTGGTCACGTTAAAGAAGCTATCGCTCCAGAAGCAGATGTTCCTGAATGGGGAGATAATGAAGCTAGAACAATAGGTATGGAAGTATCTACAGCTGCAAGTGTAATCGTTGGTGGATCAAATGCAGTAATACTTCGTCATCCAGAATCAATAAAAACTGTAAAAGCTTTAATAAGCGCTTTAGCATAATATAATTTATTTGTAAGGTTAGGGGGAAAATAATAATGGCATTAAAAGCATTAGATATATTTAAATTAACACCAAAGAAAAACTGTAAGGAATGTGGATTTCCAACTTGTATGGCTTTCTCTATGAAAGTTGCAAGTGGAGCTGTAGAAGTTTCTGCTTGTCCAAAAATGTCTGACGAAGCATTAGCTAAATTAGCTGCAGCTACTGCACCTCCAATGAAAACTTTAAAAGTTGGTGCTGGAGAAAATGAATATGCACTAGGTGGAGAAACTGTATTATTCAGACATGAAAAAACTTTAGTAAACAGAAATAGATACGCTGTTAAATTCTGTGATTGCATGGATGCTGCTGCAGTAGATGCAAAAATAGAAGGAATGAAAGTTGTTAACTACGAAAGAATAGGCGAAATAATGAAACCTGAATTCGCTTATATCAAATACAACGATAATAAAGATAATTTCTTATCTATAATAAATAAAATAAAAGATAGCGATGTTGAATGTGCATACGTAGTAGAAGTTGCAGATGCTGACGTTGCTAAAGAAGCTGTTGATGCATTAGCTGGATTAAAACCAGTTGTAATAGGAGCTAACAAAGATAACTTCGCTGCTATGGTAGATGTAGTTAAAGGTGACAACTTAGCTTTAGGTGTTCAAGGAGCTAACTTAGAAGAATTATACACTACAACTCAAGCTATAGAAGCTGCTGGTTACAAAGAATTAATAATAGATGTAACTGGTGAAACTATAAAAGATACTTATGTAAATGCTATACAAGTTAGAAGAATAGCATTAAAAGAAGGAGACAGAAGCTTTGGTTATCCATCATTCATCGATTTAGCTAAATTAGCTGATGGAGATGCTAACATGGAAATAGCATTAGCTTCAGTATTCACTGTTAAATACGGAACTATATTAGCTGTAACAGATATGACTTATGCTAAAGCTTTACCACTTTATGCATTAAGACAAAACATCTTCACTGACCCTCAAAAACCAATGAGAGTTGAAGCTAAAGTTTATCCATTAAATAACCCAGACAAGACTTCTCCAGTATTATGTTCAGTTGACTTCGCATTAACTTACTTCACAATAACTGGTGATATAGAAGCTTCTAAAGTACCTTGCTGGTTAATGGTTCCAGATGCTGGTGGATATTCAGTTCTTACTGCTTGGGCTGCTGGTAAATTCGGTGGATCTGTTATAGGTGCATTCGCTAAAGAATGTGGTATAGAAGGAATAACTGATAATAGAGACATAGTTATACCAGGTAAATTAGCTGTTATACAATCTGACGTAGCTGACAACATGCCAGGATGGAATGTTATAATAGGACCATTAGAATCAATGGAACTTCCAAAATTCTTAAAAGAATATGCTGCTAATCACTAATATGAACTAGTAACAAATTGCTTATTTAAGATTTATTAATAAAAAATTAAGTTAAAAATTATGTCTAGGAGCTTAGATTAATTCTAGGTTCCTAGAAATAACAGAATAAATTCTAAGGGGGATATAAGTATGGAAAAATTTATGATGATAGGTGAAAGAATACACTGTATAGCACCACCAATAAGAAAAGCTATAGCAGAAAGAGATCCAGAACCAATATTAAAAAGAGCTAAAGAACAATTAGATGCAGGAGCTCACGTTATAGATTTCAATATAGGACCAGCTGAAAGAGACGGAGCTGAAATAATGCAATGGGGTGTTCAATTATTACAATCTGAATTAAATAATGTACCACTTGCTTTAGATACTGCTAACAAAGCTGCATTAGAAGCTGGACTTAAAGTTTATGATAGAACTAATGGTAAACCAATAATAAACTCTGCAGATGCAGGCCCAAGAATGGGATTAATGGAATTAGCTGGTGAATATGATGCTGCTATAATAGCATTATGTGCTAAAGAAGGTATACCAGCAGATAACGATGAACGTATGGGATATTGTACAGAATTAATAGAAGCAGCTGCTATGGCTGGTATAGATCCTGAAACTGACGTTTATTTTGACCCACTTTGCTTAGTTATAAAAGGTATGCAAGATAAACAAATGGACGTTTTAGATGCTATCAGACAAATGACTGAAATGGGATTAAAAACTACTGGTGGTTTATCAAACGTATCTAATGGTTGTCCAAAACATATAAGACCTATATTAGATAGTAACTGGGTAGCAATGGCTATGGCTAATGGATTCTCTTCAGCAATAGTTAATCCACTAGATGAAATATTAGTTCAAACTATAAAATCTTGTGATATAATAAGAAATGCATCTTTATATGCTGATTCATACTTAGAAGTTAAAGAATTAGGATTTGATTACAAATAAAAATAATTAATAAATAAATAGAAATTACAGTCAAGATTTTTAAATCTTGACTTGTAAATAAATTTAAAGGGGGAAGTAGAGTGAATTTATATAACATAATTTATACAGGTGCTAATCAAGCATACGATGCTGCAAGCGCAGCTTTAACAGCTGTAGTAGCTGAAAAAGGTAAAGATTGTCCAGTTGCATTTCCTGACACTGCATATGCTATACCATGCATATATGCAGCAACAGGATTAAAAGCTACAACTTTAGCAGATTTAGAAACAGCTCTAGGAGTTGCTAAATCATTAATAGTTGAAAAACCATTATTAGAAACAGCTTTAAATGCTGGTTTAGCTACTGCAGTTTGTGCAGAAATAATTGAAGCTATCAAATATGTAAATAGTGATGCTCCATACGAAGCTCCTTGTGCAGGACACGTAGTTGACCCTATAATCAGATCTCTAGGTGTTCCACTTGTTACAGGAGATATCCCTGGTGTTGCTGTTGTTCTTGGTGAATGCCCAGACTCTGAAACATTAGGAAACATAGTTAAAAAATACCAATCTGCTGGTATCATGACTTTCTTAGTTGGTAAAGTTATAGATCAAGCTATAGAAGCTGACGTTAAAATGGGTGTAGACCTTCGTGTTATACCTCTAGGATATGATGTAACTTCAGTTATCCACGTTGTTTCTGTTGCTATAAGAGCTGCATTAATATTTGGTAATGTAAAACCTGGTGATTTAGCTGGATTATTACAATACACTGCAGAAAGAGTTCCTGCATTCGTTAATGCATTTGGACCACTTAGTGAATTAATAGTTGCTTGTGGTGCTGGAGCTATAGCTCTTGGATTCCCAGTAATAACTGACCAAGTTGTTACAGAAGTTCCTTGCAACTTATTAACTCAAAGAGATTACGATAAATTTGTTGATACTTCATTAGAAGCTAGACATATAAAAATAAAAATAACTGAAATACCAATACCAGTTGGATTCGCTGCTTCATTCGAAGGTGAAAGAATCAGAAAAGCTGAAATGGCTTACGAATTCGGTGGAAACAGAACTCCTGCTTGGGAATTAGTTAAAGCTTATGATTTAGGTGAAGTTGAAGACCATAAGATAGAAGTAATAGGACCAAACATAGATCCAGAAGCTTGCAAAGATGGTGTTGTTAGATTACCTCTTGCAATAATCGTTAAAGTTGCTGGTAGAGCAATGCAAACTGACTTCGAACCAGTTCTTGAAAGAAGATTCCACTACTTCATGAACTACACTGAAGGTTTAATGCACGTTGGACAAAGAGACCAATCTTGGGTAAGAATATCTAAAGATGACGTTGCTAAAGGATTCAAATTAGAACACATAGGTGAAGTTATGTACGCTATGATGAAAGATGAATTCGATGCAGTTGTTGATAAATGTTCTGTAACTATAATAACTGATGAAGCTATGGTTAATGATTTAAAACATGAAGCTGTAGAAAGATACGAAGCTAGAGATGCTAGACTAGAACAATTAACTGACGAAGCAGTTGATGATTTCTATTCTTGCAACATGTGTCAAGCATTCGCTCCAGCTCACGTTTGTATAGTAACTCCAGAAAGACTTGGATTATGTGGTGCAGTTTCTTGGTTAGATGCTAAAGCTACTAAAGAACTTAACCCAACAGGACCATGTCAACCAATAGAAAAAGGTCCTTGCCTAGATGAAAAGAAAGGTATCTGGCAATCAATGTCTGATGCAGTTAACAGAATATCTCAAGGTGCTGTAGAAAACGTAACATTATACTCTATAATGGAAGATCCAATGACTTCTTGTGGATGCTTCGAATGTATATGTGGTATAATGCCTGAAGCTAACGGATTAGTTATAGTAAACAGAGAATATGCTGGTACTACTCCAGTTGGTATGACATTCGGTGAATTAGCTTCTATGACTGGTGGTGGAGTTCAAACTCCAGGATTCATGGGTCATGGTAGACATTTCATTTCTTCTAAGAAATTCGCTTACACTGAAGGTGGACCAGAAAGAATAGTATGGATGCCTAAAGAATTAAAAGACAGTGTTGCTGATAAATTAAACAAAACTGTTAAAGAAATAGCTGGTATAGATAACTTTACTGATTATATCTGTGATGAAACTATAGCTGTTGACTCTGAAGCAGTTTGTGCTTTCCTTGAAGAAAAAGGACATCCAGCATTATCTATGGATTTCATAATGGGAGAATAATTATAGATTAATTTTTTAAAGAAAACACAATAGGGGGAAAATACACATGGAAACTTTAAACGATAGAAAATATAGTCCAAAACATACTTGGGCAAAATTAGATGGGGAATTCGCATATATAGGAGTAACTGACTTTGCTCAAGATCAATTAGGTGAAGTTCTATTCGTAGAAATGCCAGAAATAGAAGATGAATTAACTAAAGACGTAGACTTTGGTGTAATAGAATCTTCAAAAGTTGCTTCTGAATTATTCGCTCCATTATCAGGAGAAGTAGTTGAAATAAACGAAGATAAATTAGAAGACGAACCAGAATACGTTAATGAAGCTCCATACGATGCTTGGATATGCAAAATAAAAGTTGCTGATCCTGCTGAATATGATACATTATTAACAGCTGAAGAATACGAAGCTACTTTATAAAAATTTGAACCCAATTAATTCGGATAAATAAATAAAGAAGTATAGCGAAAGTGAGTGCACGCGCTTTTGCTATACTTTTTATTTAATAATAATTTAATATGAATTTAGGTTTTCTTAGTTGAAATTAATAGGGAAAAAGGTGAAAATCCTTTACAGTTCCCGCTACTGTAATATAGACGAAACCATGGACCACTGTACTTTACGGGAAGGTCGGGAGTAGGATGAAGTTAAGTCAGGAGACCTGCCTAAATGAAAAGTGATTTTACCTCGGGAGATAGGAGTTATTCACGATTATTGTAATTAGGTTAGGAATTGATTAGTCTATTTGTAAAAATTGATTAATATAAGCTTAATGAAATAAAAAGTTTGTAATTATGAGTCTTCAGATGAAGGCTTTTTTTATTAAAAAAATTCTAAATATGTTGTTAATAATAAACTTTCTTTTACTTATACATATTGAATATGATAAAATAATATTGAGACTTTGAATATTTAATGTATGTATATATTATATTTTGGGGAGGATAAAATATGGCAAAAGTTGTTTTTAGACCATCAGGTAAAACAATAGAATGTGAAGTAGGGGATAATTTACTAGAAGTAGCAAGAAGAGCAGATGTATATATAGAAGCTCCATGTAATGGTAGTAAAAGCTGTGGAAAATGTAAAGTAAAACTATTAAATGGTGAAGTTAAACAAGAGATATCATCTCATTTAACTGAAGAGGATAAAGCAGATGGATATATATTAGCATGCTGTTCAACAATCATATCAGATATAGAAGTTCTTACAAATTCTTCTTTAGATGTTGCTATGAGAGGTATGAAGGTTGAAGGTGGAGATTCAGCTAAGGACAAAGCATTATTTGACAGAGCTGTAGAAATAGCTGAAACTCATGACTTAACTTTAGAAACTAACATAAAGAAAACTTGTATAACTCTTGACGAGCCAACTCTAGATGACAATATAAGTGATGTAGACAGATTAGAAAGACACATAAGCATGAACTTCGGAAAAGAAATGACTTATGATATAGAAGTTCTAAAGAAAATGCCAAAAGCATTTAGAGAAAATAATTTTGAAATAACTATTACATATAGAGAATTCGATGATAGATTAGAAGTAATAGATGTTGAACCAGGTAACACAGAAGGCGAATTATACGGTTTAGCAATAGATATAGGTACAACTTCAGTTGTTGTATGTTTAGTTAATATGATAACTAATGAAGTAGTAGAAAAAGGTGCATCAGGAAATGGACAACTTCAATTCGGTGCAGATGTTATAAACAGAATAGTTTACGCTATTAAGAAAAACAACATAGAAAAAGCTAAGAATGCGATAGTAGACGACACTTTAAATATGTTAATAAACGAATTATTAAAAGAATCAGGTGTAAAGAGAAACAACATAGTTAGTGTTGTTGCATCAGGAAACACAACAATGGCTACTTTATTCTTAGGAATATATCCAGATTTCTTAAGATTAGAACCATTTATACCACCATTCTTCAAATCACCAAAATTAACTGCTAAAGAAGTTGGTTTAGATATAAATCCAAGTGCAGGTGTTTACCTATCACCAAACGTAGCTAGTTATGTAGGTGGAGATATAACAGCAGGTGTATTAGCAGCAGGTATATGGGCAAATGAAGAAAATGTTTTATTCATAGACTTAGGTACTAATGGAGAAATAGTATTCGGTAACCAAGATTTCATGATGAGTTGTGCATGCTCAGCAGGTCCTGCATTTGAAGGTGGAGGAATCAGTTGTGGTATGAGAGCTTCAGCTGGAGCAATAGACAGTGTAGATATAGATCCTGAAACTTTAGTACCAACATTAAGAACTATAGACAATGAACCTGCAATAGGTATATGTGGTTCTGGTATAATCGATTTAATATGCGAAATGCTTAAAGAAAATATCATCGATAGAAGAGGAAAAATACATAGAGATCTACAAAATGAAAGAATCAGATTTGATGAAAATGATATCGGAGAATATGTATTAGCATTTGAAAAAGACAACGAACACTTAGACAGTGATTTATTTATAACAGAAGTAGATATAGATAACTTCATAAGAACTAAAGGTGCTATATACTCAGGTGCAGCTACACTAATCGAAAGCTTAGGAATGGACTTTGACTGTGTAGATAAGGTTTATATAGCAGGTGGTATAGGAAACAACTTAAATATAGAAAACTCTGTATTTATAGGATTACTTCCTGATATAGATAGAGAAAAATTCCAATACATAGGAAACAGTTCTCTTATAGGATCTTATTTAACATTATTAAGTGATGAAGCAAGAGCTAAGCTAGAAGAAATAGCAAGTATAATGACATACATAGAATTAAGTGTATATCCAACATATATGGATGAATTTGTATCTTGTTGCTTCTTACCTCATACAAATATAGATGCATTCCCAAGTGTAAAAGCTATATTAGAGGGGTAAATATATAATAAAATAGAATTAAAGTCAAATACAGTATTTTTTAAATATTGTGTTTGACTTTAGATAAATAAGAGTGCTATACTAAAGGTAGATGAATATTAAGTAATGAAATCATGAAGGTTTCTATGGTATTGTAATACCTTAGAGACCTTTTTTTGATTTTTTAAAAATCGCTTTAAAAGATTTAATAGGAGGGTGATTTATATGTGTGAATCAGCAGCATTCGTTTTAGGGAAAAATAATGAATTAACAAGAGTTATGGAAAATGTAGTTAATGTAAATCCTGTTAATGGAAAAGTATATCTAACAGATTTATTAGGAGAAGAAAAAATATTAGACGGATACATAAAAGAAATTAAATTAATGGATCACAAAATAATATTAGCTCAAGACTAATAAAAATTTATTGTAAAATTATTAAATTTGTATTAGATAAAAAATATCAATATGAGGTATAGCGCATGATAATAGCAGTTATAGATGGAATGGGTGGAGGAATAGGTGCCCAAATTATATCAGCTTTAAGGGATGAATTGCCTACATATATTGAGATATATGCTTTGGGTACAAATTCAATTGCAACTAGCGCAATGATGAAATCCCATGCTAACAAGGGCGCTACTGGAGAAAACGCCATTGTAGTATCATCTAAAAAGGCTAATATAATAGTTGCCCCAATTGCTGTAACTATGCCAAATGCAATGATGGGAGAGGTTACTGGCAGAATTAGTGAAGCTATATGTGATAGTGAAGCTTTAAAAATATTATTACCGATTATGCCAGAAAATTTTTCTTTAGTAGGGGTAGAGAACAAACCATTATCTTTATTGATAAAGGATACAATAAAGGTAATCAAAAAAGAATTTAACATAAAATAATTGGAGGAAAATAAAATGATATTCAATAAAGACGTAGTAAGATACCATCACGATCATGGATGCGGATGCGGACATGACCACGATCACGAACATACACATACTCATAGTCACGGAGATGGTTGTGAACATTCACATAGCCATAGCCATGAACATGGTCACGACCATGAACATACTCATGATTGTGGATGTGGATGCGGCCATGATCACGGAGAAGTAGAAAATAAAGATGAAAAAACTTTAAATATACTACTAGTTCATTGGGTAAACCACAATCAATCTCATGAAGAAGGATTCCAAGAATGGGTAGAAAAAGCTAAAGCTATGGGTAAAACTGAAACAGCTGAATGCATAGAAAAAGCAATCGAATATATGCAAAAAGCTAATGAAATGTTAGTAGAAGCTAAAAAACATATGTAATGATTATAAATAGGAGTGATATGAATTTATTTTTATATCACTTCTTTTTTTTGTCAATATATAATGCTTTTAATAAGCGAAAAGGTTCGCTAATTAGAATTCAAAGTGGTAGAATGTAATAAACAAAACTAATATGAATTGGAGGAGTACAGCATGAAAGACGGGCACATACATACACCATATTGTCCTCATGGCACAAATGATACTTTTGATGATTATGTGAAAAAAAGTATAGAGGTAGGTCTTGATGAAATATCATTTACAGAGCATTTTCCACTTCCAGATGGCTTCAAGGATCCAGCGCCAGATGATGATAGCTCAATAAAATTAAGCCAAATGGAGGACTATTTGAAGGATGTAAATGAGGTAAAAAATAAATACAAGGATAAAATAAAAATAAATGTAGGGGCAGAAGTAGATTATATAGAAGGCTTTGAGGATGGTATAAGGGATTTACTGAATAAATACGGTGCACAGTTAGAGGATAGTGTTTTATCAGTGCATATGGTAAAAATAAAAGATAAATACTACTGTATGGATTTTAGTAGTGAAGAATTTGAAAAGCTTATAGATCTCTTAGGCTCAGTGGAGGCTGTCTATAATCTTTACTATGAAACGCTTATAAAGGCAGTAAACAGTGATTTAGGTGCATATAAACCAAAGAGAATAGGACATTTAAATCTAGTTAGAAAATACAATAAAAAATATCCATATGACTACTCTAAAAATCAAAGATTGAAAGAATTAGTAGAATTAATAAGTGAAAAAGGATACGAATTAGATTACAATGTAGCTGGACAGTTTAAAGAAGATTGTGGGGAAACATATATAAGTGGATATTTAGCTGAATTAGTTAAAAAACACAACATAAAAGTAGTTTTAGGCTCAGACTCACATAGTGCAAAATATATAGATAAATACGAAATAAATATATAAATTATATAGAAAAATGGCGATTTATAACCCATATGTTTTTTATATGAGTATCATTTATTAAAATTTATAACGTGCAAAAATAGCTGATTTTTATGATATCGATTGATATTATGGAAATCAGTTATTTTATTATATAAATAAGTTTATTATTAAAATTTTATAATTAGATTTAAAAAAATAAATCAAAATGTCTATTTTTTATCAATAAAATAAGAAAATAAAAAATTGAAATTATTCTGAAAAAATAAACCGTAAATTTATATTTTCATTATTTTGAAAAATATTTAAAAAATTGTAATAATTTAATTTATTTAAAAAAATAATATTAATTGATAAATTACAAAAATAAATAAAGATTTAAGTATAAAAAATAAATAAAAATATATTATAAATCGGTATAAACTTAAAAAATAAATAGTAAATACCTAAATATTGAAAAAAATATATCAGTATGATAATCTTTAAATAGAACAGTTCAAATGCAAACAGTTTTAATATTATATTTATTATTTTAATATTAAGATTTATGCGGTTAATATATTAACAAAGAAATAGGGAAATGAAAAGGCTTTAATTGTATGGGAAATATAAATATATGAAAAATTATATATTAAAAATAGGGGGATCAAGGATTTGAATAATTTAAACGAAAAAAGTAAAATGGATTTTATGGTAATTGGATTTGCAATTTTTTCAATGCTATTTGGTGCAGGAAATTTAATATTTCCACCATTCTTAGGATTTCTAACAGGCTCTGCTTGGATGGTTGGATTTTTAGGATATGTACTAGCAGATATAATATTAGGTGTATCTGGAATTATGACATCTCTAAATCATAACTATGAGGAAAACGGTGCCATATCTATAGCGTCTAGAGTAGATAAGAGATTAGGATTATTATTAGGAATAATTATGATTACATGTATAGGACCAGCAGTTGCTATACCTAGAACTGGAGCTATAACTTTCGAAATAAGTGTGCTTCCATTATTTCCAAGCTTTAATCCTTTAGTATTTTCAATTATATTCTTTGGGATTACTTTAGCATTCACAATTACTAAATCTAAAGTAATCGATGTTATAGGAAAAGTATTCACACCAATATTATTAATCGCATTAGCTATATTAATAATAAAAGGAATAATTAGTCCTATAGGAGATATGAGTCAAACTCCAGCTATATCAGGTAGTGTGTTTGGAGAAGGATTAGCTCAAGGTTATCAAACTATGGATGCATTAGGGGCAGTTGCACTTGCATCACTTGTAATGGGATCAATACTTTCTAAAGGATATACTGATAAAAAAGAAAAACGTAAAATATTAGTTAAATCTAATGTAGTTGCAGCATTATTTTTAATATTAGTATATGGAGGCTTATGCTACATAGGTGCTACAGCGTCAACAACTTTAAATGTAAATTTAGGTCAAACTGGGTTACTTACAACATTAACTTATTTGATAATGGGTAATTTTGGAAAAGTATTGTTGGCGATAATAGTTTTCTTTGCTTGTCTTACTACTTCAGTTGGATTAACTTCAGTAGCAGCAGGATTTTATGAAGAAATCTCAGGTGGAAGATTAAACTATAAAGTTTTAGTAGTAGCTATTTGCATCATATCTACTATTATATCTACTATGGGTGTAAGTACTATAATAATGGTTGCAGGACCTCTACTAGACATAATATATCCTGCAGCAGTAACATTAATAGTATTAACATTAATAAGTGATAAAATAAAAAGCAATGCAGTATTTAATATATCATCAATAGTAGCTGCTTTATTTGGAGTAATGAATGTTATGAAGGTAGGATTTGTACAAAGCTTACCTCTATCAGAAATAGGATTAAATTGGATATTACCAGTTTTAATAGTTGCTTTAATTACTAATTTTGTAACAGCTAGTAAAGATAAAGAGCCTGATAAATTAGATGCTACTGATACACAAATATCATAATTAGATAAAATATATTTCTTGTTAATATATTCCCTTTATATAGGTGTTATATAGAAGCCTTTATAAAGGGAATTTTACTTTTGTAATTATAATGACAAATAAAATAAAAATAAATTATTGACTACTATAAAAATATGAGATATACTGTAATAGTACTGGAGAAGTACTCAAGTGGCTCAAGAGGATCCCCTGCTAAGGGATTAGGCTGGGTAACCGGTGCGAGGGTTCGAGTCCCTCCTTCTCCGCCATGATTAAATTACAAAGATTTGCTAATAAAGCAGTGTAAAATTTATTTTTACACTGCTTATTTTGTTGTATAAAAAAACTTTTTTTAATAAAATAAAATAAGTAGGAAGGGGGATTGGAAATATTTATGAAAAATATTCACGCAAGAACGAGAAAAATGCTGAACTATGGGAATTTAGAAAAATACAAGATAGTAGGCGAATCAGCAATAGTAGGATTGATAGTAGGATTAGTAATAGTGTCACATAGATTGATATTATCTAAGATATTTTCTTTATTTAACAATTTTTATAGTTTGGGTAGAGAAAATGCTTTTTATATACCGATAATATTTGCAGTTTTAATAGCATTGGGGTATATAGTCGGAAAATTTGTAAGAATAGATCCTATGATAACTGGTAGTGGTATACCTCAGGTAGAAGGTATTTTACTTAGAAAGCTTAAGCAAAAGTGGTATAGTGTTTTAATTTTAAAATTTATAGGTGGACTTGTATGTCTAGGTGCAGGTTTGTCTTTAGGAAGAGAGGGTCCTTCTGTGCAAATAGGTGCTTGTGTAGGAGAGGGATTTGCCAGTACAACTAAAAAGATGGATAACGAAAAAAAATATTTTGTAACATGTGGTGCAAGTGCAGGACTTGCAGCAGCTTTTAACGCTCCAATGGCTGGGGTTATGTTTTCGCTAGAAGAAGCACATAAAAATTTTTCACCGATAGTATTATTATCTGCAATATCAGCAGCTCTTATGGCGGATTTTGCATCGAAGAATTTCTTTGGATTGAAGCCTTCTTTGAATTTTCAGCAATTATCAGCGATGCCCTTAAAATATTATTGGGCACTTTTGATATTAGGGGTAGTAATAGGAATAAGTGGAACGATTTTTAACAAGGGATTATTAGTTTCACAAAATATATATAAGAAGACAAATTTACCTATAGAGATTAAGTGTATAATACCTTTTATAATAACAGGAGTTATTGGCTTGACAATACCTGCTTTATTAGGTGGGGGACATGATTTAATTATGAGTTTACAAGAAACTAATATACCTATTAGTATATTGATGATGTATATTGTGATGAAGTTTATATTTACATTTGCGTGCTTCGGCTCTGGGGCGCCTGGAGGTATATTTTTCCCATTATTGACTTTAGGTTCTTTAGTAGGTGATTTAGTTGGGATTATTATGGTCACTTATTTGGGAATTCCATCACAATATTTATTGAATTTTATAGTAATAGCGATGGCAGGTCATTTTGCAGCTATAGTTAAATCACCTATAACTGCGATTATATTAATATCAGAAATGACAGGCTCACTTAATCACTTATTGTCTCTTGCCTTTGTATCTGTAGTGGCGCTTTTAGTTTCTGATTTATTGAAAACAAAACCAATTTATGAAGCTTTATTAGAGAGAATATTGAAAAATAACCACCTTACATTAGGGGGAAGCTATAATAGAAAAACTTTAGTAGAGGTTTCTGTAGAATTAGGAAGTAATTTAGATAATCATTACATACAAGATATTATTTGGCCTGAGGGATCTTTAGTTGTATCTATAGTCAGAGGTGAGAAGGAAATTATTCCACATGGAAATACCTTGCTTTTAGCTGGCGATTTAGTTACAGTTATGACTAACGAGAATAGTGCTCCAAGTGTACTAGAGGATATAGGACAAAAGGCAAGCTGTTCTTAAAATTTAAGTATGTTAAATGTATTTTTATATTAAAATAAGTAAACAATTAAATAAGGATATTTTATAGTGATATATCTGATATAATATGATAATGTAAATAATTTGAATAAATTTTATACATTAAGGTGGAAAACATGATAGATATAGATAAATTAAACGAAAATCAACAAATGGCGGTCAAGCATGTTGACGGTCCATGTATGGTATTGGCAGGTCCTGGCTCTGGCAAGACTAGAGTAATCACTTACAGAATAGTCAACATGGTCATGAATGAGGGAATACCTCCGACTAGAATACTGGCAATTAGCTTTACTAAGGCATCTTCAATAGAGATGAAAAATAGAGCATTGAGTATATGCAATGATTTTAGAATGAACAAGGTTACTTTTGGGACATTTCATGCAGTGTTTTTTAGAATTCTTAGAAAGTTCGAGAGACTAAACTTAAACAGTATTTTAGATGAAAAGCTGAAGAGATTTGCACTTAAAGGTATTTTAAAGAGTTTAAATGTGGAAAACGGAGAAGATGACGAGCTTGTAGGACAGGTTATAAACGAAATCTCATACGTTAAAAACGAGTTGATGGATAAAGCTGATTTTGAGTCAGAGGTTCTTACAAAGGATGAATTCATAAATGCGTATAATATGTACGAAAATTATAAAGAAGAGATTAAAAAAATTGATTTTGACGATATGCTAATTAGAACATACCATTTGCTACAAAATAATCCTCAGGCACTTAATATGGTTAGAAATGTCTACAAGTATATTTTAATAGATGAGTTCCAAGATGTAAATAGGGTTCAATTTGAAGTTGTCAAGTTAATTGCAGAGCCAAATAATAATATATTTGTAGTTGGAGATGAAGACCAAAGTATATACGGATTTAGAGGTGCTAGACCTGATTTCTTATTACAATTTAAAGATTATTTCAAGGACTCAAAGGAAGTCAGATTGGATATAAATTATAGATCAAAATCTGAAATAATAGGAACTGCAAACAGATTAATCGACAAAAATCAAAATAGATATAACAAAGTAATCAAATGTAACCAAGAGGGAAAGGGAACTGTAGAATACTTAACTCCAAAGGATTCAGAGGATGAAGCTATGCAGATTGCAAAGGATATACAAGAAAGGGTAAAAGAGGACTATGTAGAATATGACGATTTTGCAGTAATATACAGAACAAATTTGCAGTCTAGGGCATTAGTAGATGTATTTATGGATATGAGAATTCCATTTGTGATTAGAGACTCAGTTGTGACAATATATGACCATTGGGCAGCAAAGGATATATTATCTTATTTGAAATTATCAATTAATCCTGATTCAAATGAAGATTGGATGAGAATTATTAATAAGCCATTTAGATATATATCTAGAGAAAGTATAAATTCAGTCAAGGGTGAAAAATACTTCTTAAATGCTCTAGTAACAAAATGTAATCTATATCAAAAGCAAGTAAAGACGATAAATGACTTGGATATAGATATAAGCTACTTAAAAACAATGGAGCCTAAAAATGCAATTTCATTTATAAGAACGACTCTAGATTACGATAAATACATATTAGACTACTGTATGAATAGAAAAATAAAGCCTAATGGACTTATTGAGATACTAAACGAAATAGAGAGCTCCTCTTCAAATTTCAATACAATAGAGGAGTACCTAAGTCATATAGAAAAAGTAAAAGAAGAGCTACAAGAAAATCAAAAAAATAAAGAGGTAAACGGAGTAATATTCACAACTATGCACAGTGCAAAGGGATTAGAATTCGACAATGTTTACATAATTGGTACAAATGAAGGAACAATTCCTCACGAAAAATCATATGATATAGAGGATGAAGATAAGAAAAACAATCAAATTGAAGAAGAAAGGCGACTTATGTACGTGGCCATAACAAGAGCTAAAAACAGACTTTGCATAAGCTGTCCACAAAACAAATACGGCAAAAAAGTATCTATATCAAGATTTAAAAATGAAATGGAGGATCCTCTAAATTCAGAGCTAAAGCAGATAAACATCCGCGATAAAATATATTAGTGAGAAATAAGTAAAAATTTATCGATAAAAGAATTGACAAAAATAGAAAAAGTAATTTATAATTATATAATAATTTAATAATAAAATTCTATGAAAAAGAAAGTAGCATAAACATAAATTAAAGCGAGCTGGGTATGGTGTGAGCCAGTAATGGAGTTTATTGTGAAGAGAGCTTTGGAGAAGATTATCTGAAATTAGTAGGATAATAGGTATGCCTGCCTTAAGGGCTTGAGTGGATAATTAAAATTTTGTTAATTATCAAAAAGAGTGGTAACGCGGTTAATTCGTCTCTTAGTTTTTAAACTAAGGGACTTTTTTATTTTTGGCGATTTCTTTGAACTGATGTATTTTATTTAGACTAATAAATTTTGAAATCTAAAAAATACTGCGTATTACTATATAAAAAAATCTAAGGGGGACTGTAAAATGAAATTAAAGAAATTATTAGCTACAGGGTTAGCTGCAGTTATGGTAATGGGCTTAGTTGGATGCAGTAGTTCATCAAAAAGCTCAAGTGCAAGCGCATCAAGTGCTGCAAGTAGTTCTACTGAAAAAGTAGATAAATTAGAAGAAGTAAAAGAAGCTGGAGTATTAAGAATGGGTACAAGTGCTGATTATGCTCCATATGAATTCCATACAGTAATTGATGGAAAAGATACTATAGTAGGATTTGATACTACTATAGTGGAAGAAGTAGCAAAAGATATGGGTGTAAAAGTAGAATACACTGATATGGATTTTGATGGTTTATTAGGAGCTTTAAATGCTGATAAAGTTGACGTAGTTTTAGCGTGTATGACTCCTGATGAAACAAGAAAGAAAAGTGTAGATTTTTCTGAATTATATTATGAAGACAGCAATGTTTGTATAGTAAGAAAAGGCGATGAAGATATAGTAAAATCAGCTGACGATTTAAAAGATTTAAAAGTTGGTGTTCAAAGTGGTACTACACAAGCAGGTTATGTAACTGAAGATTTGGGTATAACTGAAGCTAAACAATTGAAGAGAGTTCCAGACTTAATGTTAGAACTTCAAAACAAAAACATAGATGTTATAGTTACAGGAAGAAACGTTGCTCAAATAAACATAGGACAATATGATGGTTTAGTAATAGGAAATACAGAAGTAGGTCAAGAAGTAGCTGAAACTTCAGCAGTAGCAGTTAAAAAAGCAGATGACAAAGTTGACAATACAGCATTCATAGAATCTATAAACAAAACTATAAAGAGATTACAAGATGAAGGTAAAATCGACGAATATATGCAAGATGCTTTAAAATTAGCTGACAAACAAGAAGAAGAATAGGCTTTATATTAGAAGTAGGAGATTAGATTATGGATTTTAGTGTATTATCAGGATATTATGGAGTATTTATACAAGGTGCTAAAACTACTATAATTATTTCATTAGTATCTTTAGTAATTGGTTTTGTTTTAGGGTTACTTATTTGTCTAATGAAAATGTCAAAAATAAAAATCTTAAAATGGCCAGCAAGTGCTTATGTACAAATATTAAGAGGTACACCTCTATTTGTACAAATCTTTATCATTTATTTTGGTTTGCCACAGTTAGGTATTCAGTTTCCTGATATAGGACCTTTCTCTAGTGACTTTGTAAGTGGTGCATTTGCATTATCAATAAATTCAAGTGCATATATAGCTGAGATATTTAGATCAGGTATACAAGCAGTAGATAAAGGACAAATGGAAGCAAGTAGATCTTTAGGATTAGGATATGTTGATGCTATGAGATATGTCATAGTACCACAAGCTGTAAAAAATGTATTACCAGCATTAGCAAACGAATTTATAACATTAGTTAAGGAATCTTCAATAATTTCTGTTATAGGAGTTCAAGAATTGATGTTTAAGGCTGGTATAGTTAGAACAGCATTATATAGACCATTCGAGCCATATATAATGGCAGCTATAATGTATCTTGTTATGACTACAGTACTTTCATTATTAGTAGGATTACTAGAAAAGAAATTAGCTCAGTCTAATTAGAAAAATACCAAAGGAATGTGATAATATGATAGAGTTAAAGAATTTGCATAAATCATTCGGTGATTTACATGTACTTAAAGGAATAGACTTAACTATAGAAAAAGGTCAAATAGTTACAATAGTTGGACCTAGTGGATCAGGAAAAAGTACAGTATTGAGATGTATGAATTTACTTGAAGTGCCAACAGAGGGTCAAGTAATATTTGAAGGTACAGATATTACTGATAAAAAAGTTAATATTGATGAAGTTAGACAAAAAATAGGTATGGTGTTCCAAAACTTCAACCTATTTCCTAACATGACTGTACTAGATAATATAACACTTGCTCCTATGAAGATTAAAAAATTAAGTAGAGCAAATGCTAATAAAAAGGCAGAAGTGCTACTTGAAAGAGTAGGATTATTAGACAAAAAAGATGCTTATCCAGCCCAATTATCAGGTGGACAAAAGCAAAGAATTGCAATAGCTAGAGCATTAGCTATGGAACCAGACATGATGTTATTTGACGAACCAACATCAGCCCTTGACCCAGAAATGGTAAAAGAAGTTCTTGATGTTATAAAAGAGCTAGCAAAAGAAGGTATGACAATGGCGATAGTAACACATGAAATGGGATTTGCAAAAGAAGTATCAGATAGACTTTTATTTGTGGATGGTGGTAAGATCATAGAAGATGATAAGCCAGAGGTAGTATTTACAAATCCAAAGAATGAAAGAGCTAGAGATTTCTTCTCAAAAATATTATAGAAAATTAGAAGCTTTATAAATAAAGCCCTTAAGATGAGCGATCATTTTAAGGGCTTTTTTAATCTTAGTAATATATTCCTTTTTCAAATATATCCTTTAATTCTTGTTCATCATTAGTTTTACCTAGAGCTAACATAAGTTTTATTCTAGCTTTTTGTCCAGGTAAGTCGCCACCGAATATACATCCGATATTTTTCAAGTCACGCCCAGAGCCAAGGTATCCGTATGAATCATAAACTCTACCAGTTAAGCATCTAGAAACTAATACGACCTGTATACCCTTTTCTCTTGCGTATTTGATTCCTTCAAATGCTTCAGGAGGGATATTACCTCTACCCATACCTTCTATTACGATTCCCTTATATCCAGCATCAGCAGCGAATTTGATTAAATCATCTCCCATATCAAGTCCAGTTTTGATAAGAGCTACCTTTGGTTCGTATTTATCAGTATCTATAAAAGTCTTTTTAGAAGCATCTTTTAATAATACTAATTGGTTGCAGTCTATTATACCTAGAGAACCATGTGATGGAGCTTGGAATGTATTTAAAGCAAGAGTGTCAATTTTAGTAACCTCAGAAGCCATTAATACTTCGTTGTTCATAGCTACAAGTACTCCCTTACCCTTAGCAGAATCTGATATAGCAGTACATACTGCAGCAGATAGGTTACTAGAGCCATCGTATCCTAATTCAGAGCTACTTCTCATAGCACCAGTAACGACTACAGGCTTTTCATTATTTATAACTAAATCTAAGAAATAAGCAGTTTCTTCTAAGCTATCTGTTCCATGAGTTACAACAACACCGCATACATCGTCTCTATCTAGAAGATTATTTATATATTGCTTTAATTCCATTAATTTTTCAAAAGTCATATGAGGGCTAGGTATTTCATCGAAATTATGACCTTCAATTGTTGCGACTTTATTTATGTTAGTAGCTAGAGATAGGATTTCTTCTCCAGATAAACTAGGGATTGCTGCACCGAGATCTGGGTCTATAGTCATTGATATAGTACCGCCTGTGAAAACAACAGCTACCTTTTTTTTAATTTCCATAATGTACCTCCGAAAGATTGTAATTTATATTAATATTTTATAATATGTGAGTGATTATGTACATCTTTAAATTTTAGATAAATTTGGGTTTTAAATAAAAATGTTTTGAATTTAAAAATTAGGGTATATTTTTAACATAGAAATATATTTAAATTGGGAGGAATTAATATGTTAAGTCAAAAAACAATAGAAGTAGTAAAAAGTACAGTTCCAGTATTAAAAGAACATGGAGTAGAAATAACAACGACATTTTATAATAATATGTTTGCAAAACACCCAGAAATAAAAAATATGTTTGATATGGGAAAACAAACATCTGGACAACAACCAAAGGCATTAGCGATGATGGTGTTAACAGCTGCACAAAATATAGATAATCTAGAAAGCTTATTACCAGCAGTAAAAAAGGTTGGAGCAGTGCATGTAGCTGCAA
>NZ_JALEXO010000258.1 GCF_022780145.1 Intestinibacter sp. | reverse complement strand
CTATATATTCAACTGTTACCTTGTCTAGCTTCACATCTCCATCCCAGTAATTTTCATTTTTATCGACTACACATTGCTTTTCGTCAAATGATTCGACTACAAATGGACCAGTTCCTACAGGTTTAGTTTTCATATCTTCAGAATCTACATCTAATATAACTAAGTCTGGATCACATAATTGATTTATTAAAGCTGGATTTGGTTTAGTGGTTTTTATAGTAAGTGTTTGTCCATCAGCTTTCATTGATTCTACAGATAGAGCTTGTCCTGCACTAACATCTTTATTATCTAAAACTCTCTGAATTGATGCTTTTGCTGCCTCTGCATCCAACTCTTTTCCATTTGAAAAAGTTATACCATCTTTTATTACGATTTCCCAAGTTGTATCATCTACTGTTTTATACTCTTTAACTAGCCATGGTTCTATTGTACTGTCATCGTTGACTTTAAATAATGTCTCCCCTATGCCATAGCGAAGAGTAAACCAGCCATTATAACTAGCTTCGGCTGGGTCTAGAGATCCAGTCGTAGCATATACCCCTGTTCCATAAACTAATTCCTTTCCTGATTCCTTCGAATCTGAAGAATTACTACAGCCAGTAAATATTCCAACTGATAATACTGCTGATAGTAAAAGTGCTACTGTTTTCTTTAACTTCATTTTAGACTTCCTCCTTAAATTTCTTTGTATCTTGGATCTAAAAAATCTCTTATACTATCGCCGAGATAATTTAAAATCATAACAGTTATTATAATTGCACAGCCTGGATATAAAACTATCCACGGACAAGTTTGCAAATAACTTCTACCTTCATTTAACATATATCCCCATTCTGCTGTAGGTGGAGCTACTCCTAAACCTAAAAACGACAATCCCGCCAATTCGAGCATTGTAACACCTACATCTAGCATTACAGTTATCATTATTTCTCCCATAATATTTGGAATTATATGTTTGACTATAATATTAAAATCTGATAATCCAGATACCTTGCACGCTTGTATAAATGTATTTTCTTTAATAGAAATTGTCTTACTTCTAGCCAGCCTAGCGAATTTAGTCCATCTCACTGCTACAAGTGCTATGATAGCATTTACAATACCTATTCCGAGCATCCCAGCTATAGCTACTGCGAGTACCATTCCTGGAAATGCCAGAAAAATATCAGTTATTTTAGATATAAAGGAATCTACCCTTCCTCCAAAATAACCTGCTGCTACTCCAAATGCAACACCTATTACAGTTACAATGATTACTATAATTATCGAACCGAATATAGATGGAGCGCCTCCACATAAAACCCTAGAAAATACATCCCTTCCAAATTTATCTGTCCCAAATAAATGAGCGCTGCTTGGAGCACTAAGCGATATCGATAAATCCTGTGCATTAGGGTCATACGGAACTACATAAGGAGCTATGATACATATAGCTAAAAGTATCGCTGTAAGTACAACTGATATAATCAAGTTCAGCTTTGTGTTACCTATTCTTCTGACTTTCTTTAATGAATTTTCCATTAGCCTTCCTCCTGACTTGATTTTATTCTAGGGTCGATAAATCTATAAACTATATCTGTAATCAAATTTATAACCACGAATGCAACCGCAATCCAAACAACATATCCCTGAAGTAATAAATAATCTCTCTTAGTAATCGCCTCTATAGATAGCTTTCCAAGTCCAGGCCACATAAAAATCGTCTCAACTATACATGTCCCACCTAGAAGTGAGCCAAACGAAAGGCCTATCAATGTCGAAATAGTTAGCATAGCATTTTTTAAAACATTTACATATACTATCGTATTTTCCTTTATTCCCCTCGATCTCGCCCCGATTACGTAAGGCTTTTCGAGCTCCTCTAATATAGCCGCTCTAATTTGTCTGATATACTTGCAGGTCATCCCGAGACCTAGAGTTATAGTCGGCATTATAATAGAAGATGCTTGTTTGTCTCCATATGCAGGCAATATTTTCAACTTTATAGAGAATATATAAATAAGTATTAAAGCTAAAAAGAAACCAGGCACTGCAGAACCTATAAAAGATAGGATTCTGATAATATAATCTGCTATTTTATTTCTCTTCACCGCAGATAAAATTCCAAGAGGAATTGATATAATCAGTGTAAACAACAATGAACTCACTGCAAGCTCCACAGTTGGAAGTACAGCATTTAATAGAGTTTCTGCAACTGGCTTGTTTGTGATATATGAATTTCCAAAATCACCGTGTAAACATCCTATTAGCCAGTTAAAATATTGCTTTAAAAAAGGTTCATTAAGTCCTAAACTCTCTCTAAGACTATTTACCTCTTGTTGTGTAACTACACCTCCACTCGCTTTTAACATTAGCTCTGCTGGATCACTTGGCGATAAATACATAAGCAAAAATGATAAAAAAGAAATACCGAGCAATATTGGTATTAGATTTAATAGCCTTTTTTTTATATACTTTCCCAAAAAAATCCCCTCTTTCTAAATAATTTTTCGTAAACAAGAAAATTATGAAAGCCCCATAATAAACTGTTTTTCTTAACAATTTTCAACGAAACTTTCATAATTCCACTTAAAATAATAAATATTCAATTTTATACGCTTGCCATTTTGACTGCACAAACCTTGAACATAGGTGTTGGATTATAAAAATCATCCTTCACCTTGTAAATTCTTTCACTGACTTTGTAGTCAGTTTTACATGATTCAAATCCAATTTGTTTTAAATATTCTTTATCCCAAATAGGTCTTTGTCTCTTGCTTATGTCTAATTCTTCCTTTATATTATCACATTCCTCCATTAAATCAACCTCTATTTTAGAATGTGCATGATCTTCACCTAAAGTTTTCGCTTCCTCTCTAAAAGAAACCTTGCCGTAGTCAGCATCGAAATTTAAAAGCACTCCGTCCTTTTTAAGAACTCTATACCATTCCCTATATGCTTTTTCTATATCTGGAAGTGTCCATGTCAAGTTTCTAGAAATAACTACATCGAACTCTTCATCATCAAAATCTAATTCTTGAGCATTCATAACTCTAAAATCTATGTCGTAATCCAACATATTTGCAATTTGATCTGCTTTCTCTATCATTGATTTAGTTAAATCAATTCCTACTACCTTATGCCCTAAAGATGCCAATATCACTGAGAAAAACCCTGGTCCACATCCTACATCTAGTATTTTTAAATTTTCTTTGTCAGGTAAATTTGATATTATCTCATCTTCCCATAATTTTCTCTTGTCGCTGTTTAATTCTTCTACACGTAAATCATAAAATTTGTCACTTCTTTTTGACCAGTAACTTTCTATTCTGTCTTCTAAATTCACTTTAAATCTCCCCTATACTACCTTAATTTTACTTTTATATTTTAATATAAATCGATTTATTTTTCAGCTATTATCATAAACATTGGAGTTGAACCGTAGTTTAATTTTTCTTCTTCATTCCATGTTTTTGTCCAGATGTTTTGATCTATTTCTATATTTTTAAATCCTATTTTATTTAAAACCATTCTATCCCAAACAGGTCTTTGGATTTTGCTTAATGGAAGCTGTCTAGCTATTTCCTCCATAGAATCTATATCTGTACATGTGTAGTGGTCGTCCATTCCTGAAAGCTCTACATTTTTTCTGTCGTTTTCGTATTCTCTTCTCTTTTCTTCATCGAAAAGATGTAAATACCAGTTAGCATCGAAATTTATCATTTTTCCGCCGTTTCTTAAAACCTTGTACCAGCTATTATATGCTCTTTCTGGATCCTTTAAGTTCCAAGTAAGGTTTCTAGTAACTATTAAATCAAATTGTCCTTCATCGAATTCTAAGTTATGAGCATCCATTCTTCTAAATTTTATCTTATCAACTAAGCTACCAGCATTTTGTTTTGCTTTGTTTAACATTTCTTCTGTATAATCTACAGCAGTTACATCGTATCCTGCTGATGCTAATATTATAGAGAAAAATCCTGGTCCACATCCTATATCTAATACCTTTAATCTTCTGTCCCCTGCAAAAGTTGGCGCATTAGATTTTATTATATCTATCCATTCAAGCTTTTTATTACTTTTTAATTCATCTATATTTACTTGGCAGTAACCTTCAGCTCTATTTGTCCAATATTTTTCGTTTTCCTTTAAAAATTGATTCATCTTCATATTCTTTCCCACCCCTAAATTTCTTTGTAAAATAAAAAATGTCACAAAAACAACGTGCGATCTTTAGCACTATTATCTTCGTGACAATGTTAATTCTTTGTTTATTTAAATAATTTA